>DATBOO010000148.1:0-1786 GCA_036553725.1 Acidimicrobiales bacterium
ATGTCCGCCTCGATGGTGACCCCCAGGTGGTTGGCCTGGCCGGTGAGGTCGGCCGACAGGTGGTAGTCCGTGTCGCCCTGCTTGAAGGCGGCATTGCGCAGGTAGCACCACAGGACCGTGAACAAGCCCAGTCGGTGCGCCTCGGCGAACGCCTTGCTCACTTCGACGATCTGACGGTCCGCCCCCTCCGAGCCGAAGTAGATGGTGGCCCCGACCCCCACGGCCCCGAGGTCGGACGCCTGACCCACGCCGGCGAACATCACCTGGTCGTAGGTATTGGGGTAGTTGAGGAAGTCGTTGTGGTTGAGTTTGACGATGAAGGGGATCCTGTGCACGTAGCGGCGGGAGACGATGCCCAGTCCGCCGAGGGTGGTGGCGATGGCATTGCAGTCGCCGGCGATGGCCAGATCGCAGAGCTTGGCCGGATCGAAGTAGGCGGGGAACTTGGCAAAGCTGGCCGCGGCGGAGTGCTCGATGCCCTGGTCGACGGGGAGGATTGAGAGATAGCCGGTACCAGCGAGCCGGCCGGTGTTGTACACGGTGCCCAGGTTGCGGAGCACGGTCGGCGACCGGTCGGAGTCGATGAAGATTTGATCGAAGTGGTCGGGGCCGGGAAGGGTGAGGTCGCCGGCCTTGAATGCCGTGGCTGAGTGTTTGAGCAGCGACTCTGCCTCGTCACCGAGGAGTTGTTCGAGGTCCATGAATGCAGAGCCTAACGGGCGCCACGCGGCCTGTTCCGCGCCCGGCGGGCCCCTGCCGGGGGACCGAGCGATTCGAGCCGGTCAGCCACGTCGTAGGCGTCCGGATCCACCGCTCGGATCCGCAGGAAGAGCTCTCGGGCCTTCGGAAGGTCACCGGACCGCTCCATGAGGTCGCCGAGCACGTACCACTGCCGGAGATGCCGTTCCGCCGGATTCCGGACCAGGCGGCCGGCCCCGGCTTCGACCAGCAGGGCGATGGCACCGGTGAGGTCGCCACCGTCGGCCCGCGTGCCGGCCAGCACCAGTCGGCCCTCGGAGAGCACTTCGGGGTCGGGAGACCCTCGCCGGAGCTCGGTGAAGAGCGCCTCCACCTTCTTCGGACGGCCCAGCGCCCGCTGGCAGTCCATCCGGACGGGGTGCTGGTCGACGGAGCCGGTGAGGGCGGCGAACGCCTCGAGATTGGGCAGGGCGGCCTTCCAGTAGCTCTGGTGATACTGGCTGAGCCCGAGGAGCTCCCGTGCCGAGGGGGCGCTGGGGACCGCGTCCACCACGGTCTTCAGGATCCGGGAGGCATCGCGGTAACGCTCGCGCTCGTAGGCCCCGATGCCGGCGGCCATCCGCTCGCTGATCCGGTCACGGAGGTGGTTCCAGTCCGGACCTGCCGCCGAAGCCAACTCGTTGGCGATGTCGGGCGGCAGTTCGGCGGGGGGCGCCACCGCCCGGTGCGCCGGTGGGCGCAGCTTCTCCGCTCTCTCCCCCCTCGAGGGTGCTCCCCGGTTGCGATCGTCGGTGCGCACCCATCGCTCGGGTACGAACTCGTCCTGCCTGGTCCGGGTCCGCCGGCGACCCTCCGGGGATTCGTCGTCCGGTCCGTGACCTGCAGTGCCGTCCCGTACCGTGCTGGCGCCACGCCGGGCCACACTCCCCCATCCCTTTCGCACCACGGAGGGCCGGGAGGACCGACCCTCCCACGGGGATCCTGTCCTTGAAGGGGCGTCCCGGCGGGAAGGCCGAGCCGGTCCGTCCGAGCCATCCCTCTGGGGCCGCGCAACGCCACGAGCCCTTCCACCCGCGGGACGACCTCG
>DATBOO010000162.1:0-30244 GCA_036553725.1 Acidimicrobiales bacterium
ACATCCTGAGCAAGGGACGGGTCGACCTCATCGTTGCCGGTGGCTACGTGCACGAAGAGTTCGCCATGTTCGACGTGCCGATGAGCGAGCGGGGCAAGCGGGTGACCGAGACCGTAGGCGTGCTGAGGGCGGCCTTCTCCGCCAAGCCCTTCGAGTACCACGGCCGGACGGTGCACGTCACTCCCGAGCCTTTCCAACCTAACGGGCCGTCCATCTCCCTCGGCGGGAGCAGCAAACCTGCCGCCCTGCGGGCCGCCCGCATCGCCGACGGATTCGTCCCGTCCGTGCCCGAGGTGTGGACGTTCTATCGGGACGAGGTACAGAGGCTCGGCCGCCCGGACCCCGGCCCCTGGCAGATGGGAGCCAATCAGGTGGTGGCGCTGGCCGAGGATCCGGACCAGGGGTGGGAGCAGATGGCGCCGTTCTTCCTCCACGAGACCAATGCCTACGGCGCTTGGCAAGCCCAAGACGACGTGGCCAGCCCGTTCCACAGCGTCACCGACACCGACGAACTTCGCACCACCGGTCAGTACCGGGTACTGACACCCGAGCAGTTCGTCGAGGAGCAGAGGGCATCGCCTCTCCCCTTTGCCCTCTTCCATCCGTTGTGCGGAGGCATGCCCATCGACTTGGCTCGGTCCAGCCTGCGCCTGTTCGAGAATGAAGTGCTGCCGGCGTTCCGGTAGGACCGGCGACGTCGACTTACCCCAGAATCTTGGCCTTCTGCGCCTCGAACTCCGCCTCGGTCAGGGCCCCGGAGTCCTTCAACGCCGCCAGCTGGGTGAGCTGTGCGATCGGATCGGGAGCGGCGGTCGGCGCCGGCGCCGGTGCGGGCGCCGGCTCGGGTGCCGCTGGTTCCGGCGCGGCCTGGGCCGCGTTGGCAGCTTGCCGGTTGGCGGCGTGGGCACCTACTGCAGCCGCGGTTCCCGCCACGACCGTGGTCCGAACAGCCATTCGTGCGATCGGGCGTCTCCTCAGCATTTTGGTTCTCCTGTTTCGAGGGTTTCGAGGGTCGGATGGCTCGGAGCCGGCTCAGCCTACTGTGGCAGGGCTTCGAGGGCGGAGGCGATGAGTTCGTGAGGGATGCGAGCCCCTTCGAGCAGCACCCCTCCTGAAGCCCGAACGGCCTCGGCAAACGGTGCCGCCCAGAGGTCCTCCCAGATCAAAAGCGCCGCTGACGAATTCGGCTCGAGTTGTGCCGCAGCGAATTCGATGTCCTCCTGGCTGATGAGTCCTCCTACGTCGGTGTCCAGGTTGCTGAACCCGGCAAGTGCGTCCAACTCATCGATCTCGAAACTCACCGTGGAGCCGTCAGCCTCCTTGCCGATGAAGATCAGGTCGAGGATCCGGACCGTGCCCGACTCGACCAGTGCCACCAGTTCGGGGGCGATCGCACCCGTGAACTTGTTGCCCGGAAATCCTACGATGATGTACTCGACTGGCCCTGTAGTCATGTGATGCTTACCTCAACCTTCCGCTTCTTCAGGGTACGGGGTACGGAAACGAAGTTCCTCATCCGTACCGGGTGATTGGTCGATGCTCTCAGTTGATGTCGGCGAATCGTAGGCCCATCAGCGCTCGATCGGCAGGGCGCCGCCCTCAGCCGCCTCCCGCTCCTCCTTGTTGGGAAGACCTCTGACCAGCCCGATCAGCATCACCGCGATGGCCGCTCCGGCGATCGGTCCGATGATGTAGACCCACCAGCCGTTGAAGTCGAGGCTGACGATGTCCGGTCCGAGCGTGCGGGCCGGGTTCATCGAGGCGCCGCTGATCGGACTGGCGAAGAGCCCCAACAGCGCGACCGTGGATCCGACGGCCAGGGCCGCGTTGTGGCCGATGCTCCGATAGCCGGTGGCGGTGTTGAGGATCACCGTCACCAGGATGGCGGTGAGCACGGTCTCCATAATCAGGGATCTCCAGTCGCCGCCGGGCTTGGCAATCGGGTAGTTGCCACCCGAGGAGACCTGGCCGAACATGCCCTGCAGGAAGAGGGCGGCAGCGACCGCACCGGCCAGCTGAACGACCAGGTAGGGGATGACCCACGCCGCCTTGAATACTCCCCGAGCCGTGAACGCCAGGGTGACGGCAGGGTTGATGTGCAGCCCGGAGAGCGGCCCGAGGGCGTAGATCATGGCCATCACGACCGCACCGGGAGCGATCACCGCCGCGGTGCGGCTGATCGGTTCGCCGCCGGCGTAGTGGTTGATAACGCCCGATCCGGCTGCCACGGTCACGAGGACGAAGGTGCCCAGGAACTCGATGATCACCCTGATCCACAGCGGTCGATGCCTGAGGGTGTCCTCCTGGAACCTGATCAGGTAGCGGGTGCCGATCTGTTCGGCGGTCACCTTCTGGTCCGACGCTCCGTCTGCTGTCGTCGTGGTGGTCGCTTCAGTCATGTTCCGCCTGGGTCCGGGGGGGTCGGTGCCCCTGGTGAGCCGTCACAGCCCGGACTCGGCGACGATACGCCCAACCGACGCGGCCTGCACCAGAGCGTCGTAGTCGCGTTGATTCTGGTCGGCGTAGGTCTCGGCGAACGAGGCGATGGCGTTGTCGAAGGTCTTGCTCGAGCCCAGATAGGCGGCGATGGCGATCCGATCCCCGGAGCGGGCGTGCGCTCGTGCCAGCGTCCACCCACACAACCGGGCGTAAGCGGCCATTCCCTGGGGAACCATCTGATCGGGATCGGCAGATCCCTTCCAGTCCCGGAGCTGTCGGATGTAGAAGTCTCGCGGCACACCGTCAAGGCCCTCGACCTCATCCCATCCAAGGAAGATGTCGCTCGATGCCTGCATGAGGTGCTGCCCGGCCACCACCCGCTCCCCCTGATTGGAATACCAGCTCTTGCCGACGAACTCGGCCAGGACCGACGCCTGTGCCTCCTTGGCCTGTAACAGCAGCGGATCCCGTCCATCACTACCCAGCATCAGGATCACCCACGCCCTGGTTCCGACGCTCCCGACCCCGACCACCTTGCGGGCGATGCTGACGAACCGAAACTGATTGAGGAGATGCTGACGGTCACTCTGCAGGGTCTTCCGGTAGCTCCGGAGCAGGCCATGCATCCGTTCGGTCAACCTGGTGCCCTCGCTCTCCGACACCAGCTCCTCGATGGGAACGATCAGCGGGGGATCACTCACGAACCGGGTCTGTCCGTCGACGACCTCGGTAAGCTTCGCCAATGCCTGCATGCTGTCGTGGGTCTTAGCCTTAGCCACCATTTTTTCAGCACGGGCCTTCAGCTCGGACCCGGCCTTGGCCGTACGCCGCTTCCCGCTGAGTCCGAGCTCCTGCCCGAGGTCGTCGAGCACCTTGTCGATGTCCATCCGGGAGTACCACACATCCAGATCCCGCATGCCCGCCAACTTGGCCATCTCGGTCCGGTAGGCCTCGGCCGCACCCACGACGACCGTGCCCCGCTCCTTCCGGGAGAACCCGCGCTCGCGGCCAGCAATGGCCAGGCTGGCGGACAGGCGCTTCACATCCCACTCCCACGGACCTGGCAGCGTCTCGTCGAAGTCGTTCACGTCGAAGACGAGGTTCCGCTCGGCCGAGGCGAACACGCCGAAGTTGCTCAAGTGGGCGTCCCCGCACGCCTGGACGCTCAGGCCCGATCGGGGGGTGGTGGCCAGATCAGAGGCCATGATCAAGGCCGCTCCCCGGAAGAAGGTGAAGGGCGAGACCAGCATTCGGCCGTAGCGGATGGGCACCAACTCGGGAACCCGCGATTCCGCCTGGCTCTGAAGGAGGGCCACCGGATCCGGCCGCTGCGAGGACGGCTCCCAGACCTCCTGGTCCTGCCGTGAGGCCGTGGTGCGGGCGGCCTTGCCCCGGGCCATCCGCTCCGCGGTCGACAAATGGTCGGTGGGCACCGTCCCCGCCGATCGGCGGGGCGTCGTATCAGACGGGGCTTTGGCCATGCCTCCACCGTCGCGCCCGGCCCGGTGCCGAACCATCACCCTGTTCGGGCGATTTCCGCAGTGAGGAGTGGAGCAATCAGGCACCCTCGGAGCGGGGCCGAAGGACCGCTCGGTGGCGTGGCCGGCCTGCGACTCAGGTCTCCGGGTGGTGGGCAGGGTCAGGGAAGGACACCGGGTTCACCGATGCCAATTCGATGTTCAGATCCCTGAGGAGCTCGAGCACGCTGTGCAGCCGTGCCTGGTCGGGCACCCACCCCACCAGGTGGGTCAAACCGTGGTCGCAGCGGCTGACCTCGAACCCGTTGATGGCTGCGACCAGCGTAGGGCTCAGTCTCCCCCTGACCACGATTTCGAAGGTTTCGGCACCCAAGGCGAACCTTTCCGATGTGACGGCAATGCCGTGCCATCGCGGCCCCATCATCAGGCAGGAGCCGGGCAATGTCGTCATCCCCGAAGGGTGATCGCGGGGTCCGGACCCAGCTCGCTGGCCATGGCCGGGCCACTGATGGCACACTGGGCTGCCTGCGGGTCAATTGCCCCCCTGTTGGCCGGGGCGGAAGAAGAGTCGAAACGTGGGTCCTGCACCTTCGGCACCATCCCATGCCGTAGACCGTCCGGCGCTGCGCCGTCAGCTGGACGAGGCGTTTGTCCGACCGCTGACCCTGATCGTCGCCCCAGCCGGGGCGGGAAAGTCGGTTCTCCTGGCCCAGTGGGTCGCCACCCACCCTGAACTGGCCTTCGTCTGGATCGGAGTCGAGGGCGCCGACGACGACCCGATACGGCTCTCTCAACGACTGCTGCAGGGGATCGCAGCCATCAGCCCAGAGTTCGCCGATCTCGCCAATCTGGTGTCCATGCACCGGGGAGGCCTGGGCCCGCCACTCCTCGAGGTACTCGGGACGCAGATGTCCGAGCTCCCCGAGGTCGTCATCATCCTCGACGACCTCCACCACCTTTCCAACGCCACCCTCATCGCCGATCTCGGCCGGCTCGTCGAGGTGCTGCCGTCCAACGTCCACATGGTCCTGTCGACCCGAGTGGATCTCCCGATCGCGTGGAGCCGCCATCGGGTGCGCCGTGATCTGAGTGAGATCCGCCAGTCCGACCTGGCCTTCGATGAGGCCGACTCCACCGACCTTCTCGAGCAGATCACCGGTCGGCGCCTCGGTCCCGACACCGTGACCGCTTTGGTCAACCGGACCGAGGGTTGGGCGGCAGGGCTGCAGCTGGCCGGGATGACACTCAGGCTGCATCCTGACCCCGATGAATTCGTGGCCCACTTCAGCGGAAGCGACCGGTTGATCGCCGACTACCTCGGCGAGGAGGTGCTCCAGGCCCAACCGGATGGACGCCGCGGGTTCCTTCTTGAGATCTCCGTACTGGACCAGATGTGTGCCGGCCTCGTCGGCTACGTGACGGGCGAATCGAGCCCTCAGTTGGTCCTCGAGGAGTTGGAACGGCAGTCGATGTTCCTCGTGCCGCTGGACACTCACCGCGAGTGGTTCCGCTTCCACCATCTCTTCCGCGACCTGCTCCGCTTCCAACTACGGGCTCAGGATCCCGACGCCGAGGAACGCCTCTTGGCACGAGCCGCGAGCTGGCATCTCGAGCGCGGCGAACCAGGCCCCGCCGTCGAGTATCTGTTGCGGGCCCGGAATTGGGACGGCGCCCTGGAAGTGATCCAGTCCGAAGGCTCCGAGGCCTACGAGAGGGGCGAGATAGCGACGGTGATCCGTTGGATCGACCGGGTGCCGGTGACGGCCCGTCGGGACCGACAGGACGTCGGGCTCCTCCTCGGCGCCCTCCAACTCAGCGACGGCCGGGCGGCTGCTGCCGGGGACACCCTACGGAGGATCTCGGCTGACCCGAAGGCGTCTGGGGGCGAGCGGGCTTGTGCCCTGGCGGTCCTCGCCGCCTCGACCCAGTGGTCGGCCCGACCCGACATCTCCGTGACCACGGCCGAGCGCGCCCTCGCCCTGCTGGCCGAGGTCGACCCCGCCCAGATTCCGATGGTGATGGGCCTGACCGACGCCCAGTCTCTGGAGACGCTGGTCATGGTCTCCGGTGGAAGGGCGCACTTCCTTTCCGGCGACTTCGAGGCCGCCCGGGACTGGCTCGAACGCAGCCTGGCCAGCGCGGGAGCGGCCTATTCGATGTGGAGGGTGCACGGCCTCGGCTCCATGGCACTCCTCGATGCGTGGACCGGCAACCTGGATCGGGCCGACGCGGGCATCACCCAGGCGTTCGCGCTCGCCCAGGAGACCGAGCGGTTGGCCCACCCCTCCATTGCGGACGCCCACCTGGCCCGGGCCCTGTGTTTTCTCGAGCGTGGCCAGCCACGGCGCGCCGCCCTCTCACTGCACGAGGGCACGGTGAGGGCCGAAGCCAATCGGCGCACACAGCTGTCCTGGATCGCTCGCTTTGGGCACGCCGCCTTTCAGACTGCCGATGGCAAGGTGGAGGCGGCGTCCGCCACGATCCGACAGTCGCGGAGCGTCCTCGGCGCACCTCCTCCGCCGGTCGTCGCCGACCGCCTCCTGGCCCTCAGCAGCCGACTGCTGCGCCTCGGTGGGTCGCCCGAACAGGCGCTGCGCGCCATCGGCGACCGCGCCCTTCACTCGCCTTCGCTGACCTTCGAGAGCACCGCCGCGGCCCTCACACTGGGTCGGCCGGACCTGGCCCGCAAGATCATCGATGGGTCCCCACCGTCCGCCGGGTCGACAGAGCCCTTGGCGGCGGTCGAGCGATTGCTCCTGCTGGCCTGGATCGCAGACACCGAAGGCTCCACCGATGCGGCTCGAACCCACCTGATCGAGTCGCTGGCGGTGGCCGAGCGGCATTCGCTTATCGAGGTGTTCGTACGGGCGGGTCCCATAGTGGTGCAGATGGTGTCGGCGCTGGCAGGCTCGCCCCGGGCATTCCGGGACCTGGTCCTCGAACGGGCGCGGGAGGCACACGCTCCCCCGCCCGGGAGCGCACTCGTCGATCCGCTGACCGATCGCGAGCTCGAGATCCTCTCGTACCTGCCGGGCCGCTTCACCAACATCGAGCTGGCCGGCCACTGCTATGTCTCGGTCAACACGATCAAGACCCACATGGCTCACATCTACCGCAAGCTCGGCGTCGCCAATCGCAATGGTGCCATCACCCGTGCCCGGCAGATCGGGCTGCTGTAGAGCACCGCGGGCCGGTGCCCAACATGGAAGGCCCAACCCCAGACGACGGCAACCGGCCCGAATCACCCGCGTAGGGTGATGATCCGCCACCCGGTGGATGGGAACATGGGTTGTCCGTCGAAGCGTGGGCGGCACACTCTCTACGCTTGCCCGGGAGGCAGTCATGGATGAACGTGGTGGAGGTTGGCTTCTCTTTGCCGGGATCGCGCTGCTGTTGGCCGGTGTCATGCGGATATTCGACGCCATCTGGGCGTTCAGCTATCACGGTGTCCTCCCGGCGGACCTCGAGGGCGCGATCTTCGGGCACAGCCTGAAGACCTACGGCTGGGTCTACCTGGCGGTCGGTGTGATCCTCATCCTCTCCGGCCTGGGGGTGATGGCCCGCTCGCAGGGCGCCCGTTGGATCGGGATCTTCGCCGCTGCCATCGGGGGCATCAGCGCCATCTGGTGGATGCCCTTCTACCCGATCTGGGCATTGACCTACATCGGGATCTGCTTCTTCGTGATCTACGGGCTGGCCGCCCATGGTGAGCGTGAGCCGGCGGTTTGACCCCCGTGGGCTGACGTCGAAGGCCGGCGGGGGACTCCCCGCCCACCGGTCGTCGGCGCCCAGCGAAGTGGGATCGGGATCCTGACCCCGTAGGACGTCCCCTCACTCACGCGGGCACAAGGTACCCTGGCGACGGTGTGCCTCCTCGTGTTCGCCTGGCAGACCGAGCCGGGCTCCCCGTTGATCGTGGCCGCCAATCGCGACGAACGCCTGGATCGACCGGCCCACTCGCTGTGCGTGCTGCGGGACAGCGGCCCGAGAGTGCTCGGTGGTCGGGACGATCTCGCCGGTGGCACCTGGCTGGCCGTCAACGAGCACGGGGTGGTGGCGGGCCTCACCAACCGCCCTTCCCCCGGCGGGCGCGACCCGACCAAACGCTCCCGGGGTGAGCTGCCCTTGATGGCGGCGGCCGAGCGGAGCGCCGACGACGGCGTGGCCGAATTGAGCCGGAGGGTCCGGCCCGGCGAGTACAACCCCGCGTGGCTCCTGGTCGGGGACCGGCGCTCCCTCTACTACGTCGAGCTGACCCTCGATCGGGAACCGTCGATCCGGCCGCTCGGACCCGGCATCCATGTGCTCGAGAACACCGCCATCGACGAGCCGTCCGCCAAGGTCGAAGGGGTCCGCACCCTGCTGGCGGCGGCGAGCGGGACTGGTCCTTCGGTCTGGGCGGCGTTGCCCACCGTCCTGGCTGACCACACCGTGCCGGTCGGCGGGGCCGGAACACCGCCCGGGAGTGACTACGCGGAACGACCGTCAGCCACCCTGGCGGCATGCGTGCACACCGACGACTACGGCACCCGCTCCGCCGCCCTGGTGCGGGTCCCTTCCGACCCCGACAGCCGGCCCAAGATGCTGGTGGCCGACGGGCCGTGCTGTGTGACCTCCTTCGTCGACGTCAGCGATCGCTGGACTTGACTCCCCGGAGGCAGGCGGTCGACGGCCAGACGAAGGATCCGTCTCGAAATCGAGACCCGCCTCAGTCGCCGGCCTTCAAGAGCTGCTTGATCCCGTCCTCGATGCCCCGGCAGAGGACATCGACGTCGGCGGTGGTGTCGTAGTCACCGGTCACGCCGAAGTTGACCTCACCGTCGTAGGAGAAGATGGCGATTCCGACCCGGACCTGTCCGGCGAGCGGCACGTAGGGGAAGGCCTTCAACATGCGCCGGCCGCACACGTAGAGCGGAAGCTGGGGCCCGGGCACATTCGTGGTCACCGTGTTGACATTGCGCTGGGGCAGGTGGCTGGAGAGCCGGGTGCCCAGGGCCAGCAGCATGGGCGGGGCAAACCCCGACATCGAGGTGAGGGCCTCTCCGGCGACTGCCTGCTTTGACTCCTTCAACCCCGCCATCTGCGAGCTGACCGCACCCAGCCGCTCGGCCGGATCGGCGATCGACACCGGGAGCTCGGCGAACATGGCAGACACCTTGTTCTGTAGGGTCCCGTCGCCCACGGCGCGACCCCGATCGTCGCGGGGGCGCACTGACACAGGCACCAGGGAGCGCACGACCCGGTCCACGGACTCGCCCCGGGCCAGCAGCAGCTCGCGGAATCCGTTGGTGATGGCGGCCAGCACCACGTCGTTGAAGGTCCCGCCCAGCTCCTTGCGGATGGTCTTGATGTCAGCCACGGTGGTCGAGGCCCACGCGTACCGGATGTGCGGGCCGATGGGGCCGTTGAGGCTCGAGGCCGGCGGCCGCCGGACCAGACCGGTCATGGCCGACAGGCCCTTCAGCACCTCGCGCAACTGCCCGACCGCCTGCCGGGGGACGGCGGCGGCCGAGCGCGCCGCCTGTACCTGCTCGTAGGGGCTGCTGAGCAATTCAATGGAGGCCTGGGAGGCCAACCGCAGGCCCGAGGGCGCCGGCTCGGGGAGCCATTCGATCGGGAGTGGGGTCACCGGGTCGGGTGACAGATCCATGATCAGGGCCAACAGATCGGTGCCCGACACGCCGTCCACCATGGCGTGGTGGGTCTTGGCCAGGATGGCCCAGTGGCCGTCCTCCAGTCCCTGCACCACCCAGATCTCCCACAGCGGCTTGGCGCGATCGAGGGCCTGGGACATGACCCGTCCGACGAGCTTGCGGAGCTCGGCCTCACCCCCCGGAGTCGGAAGGGCGGTATGGCGCAGGTGGTACTCGATGTTGAAGTGGGGGTCGTCCACCCACACCGGACGACCGAGCTCCAGGGGCACGTGCCGCACCACCCGGCGGTAGCGCGGGACCAACGCCAGCTTGCTCTCGATCATGGCCATGATGTCGGCAAAGGGCGGCTGAGGGCCCTCGAAGATCCCCACCGATGCGATGTGCATGTGACCCACATCGTTCTCCAGGTGCAGGAAGGTCGAATCGAGCGGGCTCATCCGATCAATGCCCATGGCACACACCCTCCCGGCCCATTGCATCCTTCACCGCCGAGGCTACTACCGTCCCGATTGTCCGACCCGGGGAGCGCAGGCCGGATCAGCCGATAGGAACGGCGCCGACCCGATCGGCGAGGGACTCCGGAATGGCCCCCTCCTCGATCCGTCGGACCGTCTCCCGGTAGGCGGCCGTGCTCACACTGCGGGACCTGGCGTTGTTCATCGGCTGCAGCCCCATCGCTCTCATCGAGTCACCGGCGGGCTCGAGGCGGACCACGCTCGTGCCCGTGCGCTCGAGGCGGGCCGCTTCGCGGTCGAGACGCCGTCGGGCCGCCCAGCGCAGCAGTGCGTCCGGAGACCCGAGCGGGAGGGAGGCCGCCGACATCGGGGCCACGACCACCACCACGTCGGGTTCCACGGTCCGCAGCGCATCGGCGTTGGTGCTCGAGTGGACCCCGCCGTCGAAGTACTGGACCCCTCCGATGGTGACCGGGGCGAAGTAACCGGGTATCGCACAGGAGGCCAGAACGGCAGAGGCCAGCGACGCGGGCGGCGAGCCGTCACGCCCGAAGACCACCCGGCCGCCGTCGGACCGCCGGGAGGCGCAGATCCAGAGATCCTCGGGCCACTGGTCGCCGACCATCTCGTGGAGGGGAGCGGCGCGGTCGGTCAGATCGATCAGGCCGGTCGGGAGCATGGTCATGGCCGCCACCTCGGGCCGGAACGCCCAGGGACGGCGGGCGGTCCGGGCCAGGAGGGCTCGGGACGGCGGGCGCCACGGTCTGAGCCAGGCACCCGGCGGGGGTGAGGGGAGGTCGGAGGCGTCGGGCAGTATCCGCTGCACCAGTGAGGCGCTCTCGCTCGAGAGGGCTGATCCGGTGGCGATGGCAGCAAGGTCCGAGGCGGCGACTCCGAGTCGGAGGAGGGTGCCGGTGACCGACCCGGCCGAAGAGCCGACGACCACGGCCGCCGACCTCGGGTCCCATCCCAACTCACGGTGGAGCGCCGCCAGCACGCCGGCGTGGTACGCCTGTCCGACCACACCGCCGGCACCGAGCACCAAGCCGACGCTGGTCCTCGATGGCGCCCCCCGCGTCCAGGTCACGCCCGGATCCGACCCATCCCTCGCGCTCTGCATCGACTCCCCCAATGCATCGACTCCCCCAATACCACTCGTGGGATCAAGCGTAGCGGTCCGGCCCTGGCGACGGTGCCGACCGGCGGTCAGGGTTGCGGCGACCGCTCGCGTTCGACACGACGCGAGATCGGGTCGAAGGCATAGTAGACCGCCAGTGCGCCGTGGAAGGCCAGACAGACATACGGGCTGAAGATCAGTGCCACCCCGATCGAGACGAGATAGGCGCCGGTGCCGGCGGTGAAGAGAATGGTGGAGGTGGCCCGCTGCGATTCCGGGAAGTCCGGCGACAGCAGGCGTCGGCCGACCGAGGCATACAGCCAGAGGACGGACCACGTGCAGGCGTTGACGAACATCGTCGCGCTGTAGAAGACCGCGGCCGTCCTGGCACCGTGCCCCTGTCGCAGCGCTTCGCCGAACACCTCTGTCGGGTACGGGATGAAGACGATGGACATCAACAGCAGGAGGTTGCAGTAGAACATCCCGCGGTCGAGGCGTTGAAGGTGGGTGAAGACCGCGTGATGGTTCACCCACTCGATCCCGATCACCAGGAAGCTGACCACGTAGGCGGCGAGCGACGGCCACCGCGATGCCAGTTGGCTGGCGAGCTCCTTGTAGTCGGTGGGCTGGGCGATGGTCAGGACCAGCAGGGTGATGGCGATGGCGAAGACGCCGTCGCTGAACGCCTCGACGCGGGATTTGTTCACCCGGGCCCCGCGGTGTGACCGGGATGGGCCCGGCCAGCGGTTGACGGTCGACCGGCCACAGACGGCTGTCTACCACCGGGGAGGGGCCCGTGGGACGGACGGCCCCCGGACGGACGGCCACCGCTCCGGGCCGGGAGCACATGCCCCGGTGCCGGCCGGGCCGCGGGACCCAATTGGTCGTAGGCTCGCCGGCGGCCCGGTGGGGTGGCCCGGACGAACCCTTCGGACCATCAGCCGTTCTCTCATCCCGGCCGGTGCCGCCCGCCCGGACGATGCACTCCGCCATCCCGATCCCAAGGAGCCCAGCCCATGACCACCGACCTCGATGAGATCGCTCCCGGCATCTATCGGCTGTCCACCCTGGTGCCCGACATCGGCCCTGACGGCTTCACATTCAACCAGTTCCTGGTGGACGACGAGGAGCCACTGCTCTTCCACACCGGCCACCGCTCGATGTTCCCCTCGGTCCTCGAGGCCATCGAGCGCGTGATGCCGGTGGGGCGCCTCCGCTGGATCACGTTCGGCCACGTGGAATCGGACGAATGCGGGGCCATGAACCAGTTCCTGGCGGCCGCACCCGATGCCCAGGTGGCCCACGGTGGCCTCGGATGCTTGGTTTCGCTCAACGAGATGGCCGACCGCCCTCCCCGTCCCCTGGCCGACGGTGAGGTCCTCGAACTGGGAGCGAAGCGGGTACGGCACATCGACACGCCTCATGTCCCCCATGCGTGGGAAGCCCGGGTCCTGTACGAAGAGACCACCGGCACCCTCCTGTGCGGCGACCTGTTCACCCACCTGGGCAACGGGCCCGCGCTCACGACCGGTGACATCGTCGGTCCGGCCATGGAGGCGGAGGCGATGTTCCGCAGCACCTCGCTCGCCCCCGACACCTCAGCTGTCATGCGGCGCCTCGGCGAATTGGCGCCGACGACGCTCGCCCTGATGCACGGCTCGTCCTTCAGCGGCGACGGCGCCAGGGCGCTCAACGATCTGGCGGACAGCTACGAGTCGGTGTACCTCACGCCGTCCTGACGGGATCGGGCGCGGGCCCGCGCCGCCCCGATGCCTGCCAGCCACCGCCAGCCGAGCATCGCCGCTCCCAGGAACACCAGCGCCACGACCACGAAGGCGGCGGCGGTCCCCTGGCCGGCCACCACCCGGAGCGCCATTCCCACCCCCACGCAGGAGACCCAGACCACCACCCCGACCGGTACCACGACGCCAGGCCTCCACCAGGCCCGTCCCGCGGCCCAGCCGAGGGCTGCTCCGGCCAGGAACGGCCACGACGTGCCGGCCACCCCGGTCACGGTGACCCCGTGGGCGTGCGACGACCTCCCGATGGCCACGAAGGCGAGGATGCAGGCCACGTCCAACATTGCCGCCACCGCCACGCTTGTCGGGCGGCCCGAGCCTTCCTTTGCGGATGACAACGACGTCTCAGTGGCGGAGGGCAGGGTGGCGCCTGGCCAACAGCGGGACCAGCACACCGCGTGGGGACAGCCAGGCGGCCGCGGCGGAGATCCGATTGGCCGCCCCGGGGATGACGACCGCCTTGTTGGCGTCCATTCCGGACACCGCCGCCCCGGCCACCTCCCCCACCGGCACCCACATGATGCTCGGCAGGGCGGCGGTGGCGTCGGCGTCGGAGATCCCGGCCGCCTGGGAGAACCCGGTCTCGACCGGGCCGGGGCAGAGCACGGTCACCGTCACCCCGGTCGGCCTCAACTCGCCGCGGAGGGCGTGGCTGTAGGAGAGGACGAACGCCTTGCTGGCTCCGTAGCCGGCCTGTCCGGGCAGCGGTTGGAAGGCGGCTGTCGAGGCCACATTGAGCACCACCCCGCTGCGGCGCTCGACCATCCCGGGCAGGAACAGGGAGCAGAGATGGACCACGGCTTCGACATCCGTGCGCACCATGGCCAGTTCCCGGGCCGGATCCGACCGGTGGACGGGACCCATGGTGGACAGCCCGGCGTTGTTGACCAGAACGTTGACGGCCAGGGAGCGGGACTCGAGCTCGGTGGCGATGGCGGTACGAGCGGCCTCATCGGTCAGGTCGGCCACGATCACCTCGGCCCTGACCCCGTGCTCCGAGGCCAACAGCCCGGCCAGGTCCCTGAGCTTCGCACCGCTCCGAGCCACCAGGGTGACACCCAAGCCGCGGCCGGCCAACCGGCGGGCGATCTCCGTCCCGATTCCGGAGGACGCTCCGGTCACCAGGCATGTCCGATCGGGGTCTGGGGCGGGGAGTGACATTGGTAGTCAGGGGCGCGGTGCCTGTGAAGGTCCGGTTCCCCATCCCCCTTTCAATCCGTGCATGCGGTTTTCCCGCACACGGCTTACCGACGGTCGTCTGGACATGGTTACGCTGCCTTAGGGTATTGGATAGTGCCCATGAGCTTGTGCAGGCCCTGGTCATGGAACCAGGTGCGGGTCCAAGTGCTCGCCTGACCCGCCCGTAGGTTGCGACCACGCTTCTTGATGAGCAAGCGCTTCAGTCGCCACGCAACATAGCGGTCCATTGTGACGAACTTGTCTGCCGCATTCCCGTTGCGGAAGTAGTTGCCCCATCCCCGAAGGAACAGGTTGAGCCGTCCGATGACGGCTTCCAACTCCCATCCGACCTGGCTTCGACCGGTCATGGCCTTGATCCTCTGTCGTGCACGCTTCATGGACCGCACGGACGGCCAGCGGTGGAGGTAGTAGCGGATGACCCGCCTCTGCTCCCAGAGCCTGCCGGACATGCGGGCACGGAGGTGGCACCCGAGGAAGTCAAAGCCCTCTTTCCCCGCCCGGAGGTCGACCACACGGGTCTTGTCCGGGTGGAGGTTGAGACCGAGTTCGCCCAGGATGGCGGTCGCCCGCCACTGGGCTTCTTCGGCTTGGCTCTGGGATCTGCACAGCACCACGAAGTCGTCCGCATAGCGGACGACTTCGCCCGTGCCCCGCTCAGCCCAGGCCCGGTCGAAGGCGTGCAGGTAGATGTTGGCCAGGAGGGGAGAGATCACCCCTCCCTGAGGGGTGCCGGAGACCGACTCGGACACCACCCCATCGGACAACACGCCTGCCCGCAGCCACAGCCGAAGCAGTTTGAGCACCCGTCGGTCGGAGACCCGCTGACCGACCAAGTTGAGCAGACGCTCGTGGTCGATCTCGCCGAAGAAGTTCTGGATGTCGGCCTCGAAGACGAAGTGGTTGCCTTCGATGAAGCCGACCCGGAGCCGCTCCAGGGCGTCGATGGCCGATCGCTTCGGGCGGAACCCGAAGCTGCAGGGCAGGAAGTCGGCCTCGAATATGGGTTCGAGGACGAGCTTCGTCGCCTGTTGGACCACCCGGTCCTTGACCGTCGGGATACCCAATGGCCGCTTCGTGCCGTCGGGCTTTGGAATCTCCACCCGGCGGACTGGTGCCGGGCGGTAGTTGCCTGCACGGAGGGCGTCCCGGAGTTCGGTGAGCAGACGCTCGACCCCGTAGTCGTCCTCCACTTCCGCCAGGGTCAGACCATCGACCCCGGCAGCTCCACGATTGGCTCGGACCCGCTCCCACGCCTCCCACAGGACGTCACTCCTGTAGATGCGGTCATACAGGGCGTGGAAACGCCGACCCTCAGACTGCTTGGCCGCAGCCCATAGCCGGTTCTGGAGGCGTCGAACTTTGACCAGGGACGGTAGTCCCAGGGGGGAGATGGGCCGGGCGGTCCCGGCCATGCCCTCACTCGTTCCTCTGTTCCCGGTGTGACCGAAGTCGGGGTCCTTCCCTCCTGCCGGGTTCATCCCGGCGATCAGCAGTACTACGACCCCGTCGGACTCCCGCTTCCCTCCGTCCAGTTTCACCATTGGCTTATCCAGACGGTCTTTGCTGACAGGGCTGGGAAGACGGGTCTCTCCTGTCCCGAACCAAACCGTGCGTGCGTGCCGCTCCCCTTACCCCGGAAGGACTCGACCAAGGGCATATCCGGAACGCCAGTAGGTCGAATACTGCCTTCACCGTGACATGAGCGGCTCGGCTCCTCCGTTGTATATCTGACGAGGCTGCAGGACTCGCGCCTGGTAGCACTACGGCCCGCACGCTTGCTCCCTCCAAAGAGGCTTTTGACACCCCGCTCAGCCAGCCAGATCTCTCCGACGAACCGGGGTCTGCTACTGGGCTCTCCGGCGATTACCCAGACGGGACTTGCACCCGCAGGTCTGGTCCAGTTTTCAGGACGCACCATGTACCGAGAGTAGGTCCCGGCCGCCCTCATACGCGATCCGAGGCGGAGTAGACGGCGCGGGCGCGATAGCGGAGCGGCCTCTCGGTCAGCTCTTCGAGGTAGTGGGCCACCCAGCCGGCGACCCGGGCCACCTCGAACAGGGTCCGCCCGGCGTCGGGCGCCATGCCCGTCGCCCATGTGATGGCGGCCAGAGCCAGGTCGACGTTGGGCAGTGGGACGGCATGCTCAGCGGCCACCTCGGTGACCGACCGGACCAGCGCCACGTGCTCGGCGGGGGCGAGCCGTCCGAACAGCTCCCACAGCACCGTGAAACGTGGGTCGCCCCCCTTGTAGACGGAGTGGCCGAAGCCCGGTAGCAGGCCCTGCCACCGGAGCGTGTCGTCGAGCGCCTGTTCCACGCCGTTGTGTTCCGCCGCGACGAGCAGGGAATAGGCCAACTGGCTGGCCCCACCGTGGAGGGGCCCGGCCAGCGTGCCCAGACCGGCCAGCACCGCGTCACCGATGTCGGCGCGGGTGGAGGCCGCCACCCTCACCGCCATCGTCGAGGTGGCCAGTTCGTGGTCGGCCAACAGCACCAGTGCGGCGTTGACGCCCCGGACGAGATCCTCGGTGGGGGCCGGGCTCAAACGCCCCGCCAGCCGCTCGGCCATCGAATTGTCCCGGGTCCGTCCGGCCACGACCAGGCGGGCGGGGGGAGCGCCCCGACCGCCCGTGCGGCCCCGATGCGGGGCCAGGGCCTCCACCATCGAGGCCGCCACCCCCCGCGCCGCGCGGGTGACCGACTCGGGCCGAAGATCGGCCCGAAGGGGATTGTGGGCACCGGCCATCACCACCGCCCAGCGCATGCGGTCCGACGATCCGACCTCGGGCGGGGGACCCAGCGGAAGGACTGCCCATGGTGGAACCTCCGCCCCAACAACGACGGAACCGTCGTCGGCAAGGCCCGGCGGGGGGGCCGTGCCCCCCGGACCCGAGTCCTCCGGGGTCACGCCCCACAGCCACTCGGCCACCTCCTCGAAGGAGGCCTCGTTGGCCAGTTCGGTGGCCCGGCGCCCCCGGTAGACGGGCCCCTCGTCGGTCAGCTGGGTGATCCCGGTGGTGATGGTGACCATGCGGGTCTCGACCGTCTTCCCCTGGCGCGACCGCCGGGCCAGGCGCTCCACCTCGTCCATGTCGAACAGGCTCCGACGACCGGAAGGGGCCGGATGGGACGCCAGCTGGCCGCGGCTCACGTAGGCATAGAGGGTGGTCACCTTCACCCCGAGCCGCCGGGCCGCCTCCTCGCTCTGCAACATCCGGGCCATCGGTGCCAATCCTAGGTCACCGGGAACATGGACTTGATCAACATTTACAGACTGCCGATCCGGGGCCAGACTGAAGGGGACAACCGATTCGGACGGAGCGGCAGCCGGCCGCCCAGCCAAGGGAGGGCCAGATGGCCACCGCAGTCCAGGAACTGATGTCGTCCCCGCCGGTGACCTGTGCCGCCGACGCCATGCTGACCGAGGCCACCTCGCTGATGAACGAGCGTCGGATCGGTTCGGTGGTGGTGACCGACGACCGGGGCATCCTCGGGATCCTGACCGAACGGGACCTGCTCCGGGCCGCGGCCGCCCGGGTCGATCCCGGCCACGAGCCGGTACGGGGCTGGATGACGGCCGACCCGGACGTGCTCAGGATCGACGACGAGGTCGGCGCGGCCTGGTCGGGCCTGGCCCACCATCACTACCGGCACCTCCCGGTCGTCGGCGAGGACGGCCTGGTGGGGGTGGTCTCCATCCGGGACCTCCTGACCGTGGCCCAGATCCGACCGGCCGGCGAGGTCGGCATCGACGTGCCGCGGGGACTCGAGGGCGTGGTGGTGGCCGAGACCTCGGTCGGGGACGTCCGGGGCACCGAAGGGTTCTTCCACTACCGCCAGTACTCGGCCGTCGACCTGGCGGCCCGCCGGTCGCTCGAAGACGTGTGGCAACTGCTGTTCGACGGCGAACTCCCCGACGACCGGACGGCCGCCGCCCGGTTCGCCACCGAGGTGGCCGGGCTGCGGGCGCTCCCCGAGGGCCTGGCGAAGCTGCTTCCGTCGTTGGCCGCCACGGGCACCCCGCTGGACGCCTTCCGCACCGCCGTCTCGGTCCTCGGGTCCGAACTGGGCTGGCGGCCGAGCCTTGACATCGACCATGCCGCCCTGCGTGGCCAGGCCCTGCGGCTGTGCGCGGTGGCCCCGACCATTCTCACCGCCATCTTCCGTCTCCGGCAGGGCGAGGAGCCGATCGCCCCGCGTCCGGACCTTTCCCATGCCGCCAACTACCTGTGGATGCTGTCGGGAGCGGAGGTGCCTGCCGCTCACGTGCGGGCCGTCGAGCAGTACCTGGTGCTCACCATCGACCACGGATTCAACGCCTCCACGTTTGCCGCCCGGGTCATCGCCTCGACCGGCGCCGACCTGGCCGCCGCCGTCGGAGGTGCGATCGGAGCGCTCTCGGGACCCCTCCATGGCGGCGCCCCCAGCCGGGCCCTCGACATGCTCGATGCCATCGGTACCCCCGACCGGGCGGAGGCCTGGATCCGCCAGGCGGTGACCGGAGGCGACCGGATCATGGGCTTCGGCCACCGTGTCTACAAGACGGACGACCCCCGCTCCGTCTTCCTCCGCGACGTGGCGAGATCCCTCGGTGGAGGACTGTTCGACTTCGCCGAGCAGGTGGAGCGGGTCACCGTCGAGGCACTGGCCGAGCTGAAGCCCGGTCGCCGGCTCTACGCCAACGTCGAGTTCTTCGCCGGGGTGGTGATGCACACCTGTGGTATCCCCCGCCAGATGTTCACCCCGACCTTCGCCACCAGCCGGACCATCGGCTGGGCCACCCACATCATGGAGCAGGCCGCCGACAATCGGCTGATCAGACCGGCGGCCCGCTACGTCGGCCCTCCACCGCCGCAACCGGTCCCTGCGCCCTGACCGCGGCGGGAACCGGCCTCAGCCCACTTCCCGATCGGTCGGGGTCGAACCCAGCACGGTGACGGGGTGCTCCTCGACCCACTGCAGGTGCAGTTCGCGCCGGGCGATCCGCCACCCCGCCGCGGTGCGTTCATAGTCGTCGCGGTAGCGGATGAGCCACACGGAGTCGGTCCCGGCCGGTCCATCCCCGACCACCCCTTCGGCGCCGGTGACATGGTGGGCGACGCAGGCCACCTGCCCGGAGGCCAGGTCCCCGGCCACGACGTAGCGATGGTTGGAGACCTGGTGGAAGGTCCGCTGGTAGCGGCGGAGCCCGTCGGGCAGCCGCCGGAGGGCGTCGTGGCCACGGCGGGCGATCACCGGGCGCAGGTCGTCGGGGTAGTCCGGCACCATCAGCACGCCGTCGGAGACGAAGAGGGCGGCCAGCATGATCCCGTCGCACCGGTCCACGGCCGCCGCGTAGTCGGTCGACAGCCAGCGGAGCTCCGCTTCGTCGGTCCCCTCTTCGGGTCGGGGGCGCGCAGGATCGGTCATGGCCCACCGGCCGGGCGGAGCTCGAATCGCTCCGCGAACGCCGACATCTCGTCGTGGACCTGGGCCAGGTCTCCCGTCATGGACGTGGACACCACCAGACGGGCGGCCCCGGCCGACTCGGCCTCGGCCACCTGCTCCTCGGTGGTCGTGGGCAGATAGCCGGAAAGGGTGAGCTCGATGGTGTCCGGGTCGCGTCCGGCCTCCGCCGCCGATTCGCGCACCTGGGCCAGGCGAATGGCCAGGTCCCCTGCGACCAGGCCGAGCGGTTGGAACCCGTCCCCGACGCGTCCGGCCCGCCTCGCCGCAGCCTCGCTGTGCCCACCGATGTGGATGGGGACCCCCTCGGGCCGTGCGGGCTTGGGGAACGAGTGCGCGTGGTGGAACGAGAAGAACTCGCCGTCGAAGTGGGCGCCCTCGGGACCCGAGTCGGCCCACAGGACGCGCATGGCGGCGATGGTCTCGTCGGTGCGGCGACCCCGTGTCCGCGGGTCGGCTCCCGTGGCCCGCAACTCCTCGTCCATCCATCCGACACCCACGCACAGCCGGACCCGGCCGGCGGAAAGGACGTCGACGGTTGCGACCCGCTTGGCCAGGATGACCGCCTGGTGATTGGGGAGCACCAGAACGCCCGTGGCCAGCGTGATGCGCTCGGTGACCCCGGCCAGGAAGGCCATGACCTCGATGGGGTCGGGGATCCGGCAGTCATCGGGCAGCGGCATCTTCCCCGAGGATGCGTAGGGATACACGCTCTCGTAGTCCGACACCACCACCGCATGCTCGACCAGCACCACTGATTCGAAGCCGCACCACTCGGCGTGCCGGGCGAACGACGCCATCCACTCCGGCTCGGCGGTGACTCCGAGACGGACCGGCGGAATGATCCCGAACTGCATGCGCTGCTCACTTTCGTCGTGTCCCGGGGCAGGCGCACCGGGGGTGCAGCCGGGGCCGGCCCGAGCGTAAGCGGGGGCCGGGCGCGGCGCCAACGCTCACGATGAACTGACGTCCTCGCCCCCCAGGGTCTCACTAGTGTGTGCGGGTGCCCATCGACAGCGAAGCCGGGGTCGACGGCCCGACCCTGGCCAGCGCTTTCCCTGCACCAAGGCCCTGAGTGCCGATGGCCGAGCCACGATCGGAGCCGCCCGCCGAGCAGCCCGGGGACCTGACCGCCGAGCCGCCCGCGGAACAGCCGGGGAAGCAGCCGGCGGGGCCGGCGGGGGGGGCGGGCGAGCGACCGGGTCCCCACCGGCACTCCGCGCCGATCCGACTGAACCGGCGTGGATTCATCGCAGTGGGCGCGGTCGGGACGGCGATCACGGCGGCGGCGGCCGTCGGCATCGTCGAGGCGACATCCTCCGGGACACGCCAGGGGGGAGAGGCCGCCACCCCGGTGACCCACCGGTCGGCATCGCACCGGGGGGATCCGTCCGCCCCGGGTGCCGCCACCACCCTGGCCGACGGGGTCGTCGTCCCCACCTCCGCGGCCATCGTGGCGGAGAATGCCAGGACCGGTCACGCCTGGTGGGTCACCACTCCCCAGCAGGCCGGTGACATCGAGGGCTATGCCAGCCAGGTCAGCGCGGTGCGCGGCGACACGGTCACACTGTTCGTCAGCACGAAGGCCTCCCAGTTCCATGTCGAGGCGTACCGGATGGGCTACTACCAGGGGATCGGCGGACGCCTGATCTGGCAGTCGGCAGAGGTGCCCGGCATCCGCCAGGCTCCCCCCCGGCTCGTCCAGCCCACCAACACCATCGAGTGCCAGTGGACTCCCTCGTTGACCGTCACCATCGACGCCCACTGGCCGCCCGGCACCTACCTGCTGAAACTGGTCGGTGCCACCGACGAGCAGCAGTTCATTCCCCTCTGCGTGCGGGACGACGCCTCACGGGCAGCAATCGTCATCCAGCAGAGCGTCACCACCTGGCAGGCCTACAACCGCTGGGGCGGCTACAGCCTCTACTACGGCAACCACAACGGGACGTTGTCCTTCACCCATGCCCCCGCCGGAGGGACCTACGACAACCGGGCCCGGATCGTTTCGTTCGACCGGCCCTATGACCACGACTGGGCGACCGGCGCGGCCGACTACATCGGCAACGAGTTCCCGGTGGTCTACCAGGCCGAGCGGCTGGGTCTCGACGTCACCTACTGGACCGATGTCGACCTCCACGCCCGGCCGCAACTCCTGACCAGGCACAAGGCCATGGTCAGCCTGGGCCACGACGAGTACTGGTCGTCCCCGATGCGGGATGGCGCGGCGCTGGCCCTCGCCGGCGGGGTCAACTTCGCCTTTCTGGGTGCCAACGCCTGCTTTCGGCAGATCCGCCTCGAGCCGTCGCCCCTGGGGCCCAACCGGCACCAGGTCTGTTACAAGTCGGCGGCCGAGGACCCGATGACCGGCCAGAACGACGCCCTGGTCACGGTCAATTGGCCACAGGCGCCGGTGTCCCGTCCCGAGGCGGAACTGATCGGCAGCACCTACCAGGACATCGAGGCGTCGGCCGACATGGTGGTCACCGATCCCTCCTCGTGGGTGGTGGCGGGGGCCGGTCTTGTCGCCAACCAGGCTCTGCCCAAGGCGGTCCAGGGGGAGTTCGACCGCTACGTGCCCAGCGGAGGCGGCCCGGTCAACCTGGACGTGATCGCCCACTCCATCGTGCCCAATCGACACAACAACTACTCCGACGTCACCTGGTACACCGTCGCCGGCGGCGGCGGCGTCTTCGCCACCGGCAACGCCTCGTGGGTCGGAGCCCTCTCCGACAGCAAACTGGTTCCCCCCAACCTGGTGCCGGACCCGATCCCGGGGGTGACCGCACCGTTGCTGCGGATCATGGAGAACGTGTACTCGGTGATCGGATCGGGGCCGGCCTCCATGACCCGACCCTCGCAGGGGAACTGGAGGGCGATCTATGCCCCCGGCTCCGTCTCGAGCATCGCGCCGAATACCAACAACGCCGCCTGACCGCTTCATCGGGGTTGGTTCACGGGCACCGTGCCAGCCCGGTCCCCGGGGTTCGGGCCACGGCCCCGCCTACCATGACCCCATGACAGATCGAGGCGGCCGCGCACCGGGGTACCGGCGGTGGAGGACCACGGCGTTCAAGGCCTTCGACCGCTTCGTCCCGACTGTCCCGCTCCGGCTCCTCCCCCCCCGTCAGACCGTGCGCACGACCTACCAGGTCATACTCGATCGCGAGCCGGATCGGGCAGCCCGGGAGGAGTTCGAGCGGGGCTTGCTGACCGGGGCGATCTCGAGGCACGGGCTGGCCGAGCATCTGATCCACTCCGAGGAGCTCCGCGCCTCGGTGCCGATCCGGAACATCCTGCTCTCGATGCACGTCAGCCGGAGCGAGTTCGTGCGGGGAATGCCCAGGGGGCGTCGCATCCTCGACCTCGGGGGCACCCACCAGGGCTACCACGACGGTGCCCTGGTCCACCTCGGCTATCCGTACCGGTTCGACCGGCTCCTGGTCGTGGACCTGCCGGCGGACGAACGGCACCAGATCTACCGGGGGGGAAGCGACGGGGGGACGGTGCAGTCCGCCCTCGGCCCGGTCGAGTTCGCGTTCCACTCGATGACCGAGTTGGATCGCTACGGGGACTCGAGCTTCGATCTCATCTACAGCGGCCAGAGCATCGAGCACATCACCGAAGGCGAGGGACGGCAGGTGTTCCGGGAGGCCCACCGGGTGCTGGCTCCCGGCGGATGGCTCTGCCTCGACACCCCGAACGGTCCCCTGTGGCGATTGCGGTCGGACGACCTGATGAACCCGGATCACAAACTCGAGTACCGCGCCGATCAGCTCCGGTCGGTGTTGGAGGACTCGGGATTCCGGGTGCACGAGGCCAAAGGACTGAACTACATGGGGGAGGCGTTCGCCCGTGGTGAGTTCGACGAGGTCGAAGCCAGCGCCAACCCGGGGGTCTTCGCCGAGGCCGAGGCCTGCCTGCTGCTCGCCTTCGTCGCCAGGAAGCCGGCCGTCTGACCGCCCCCATGGCGGCAGCCGGATCGCGGCAGCCCGGGACGCGAGATCGCGTCCCGGGCCGGCGAAGGTACTCGAATTACCCTGCCCCTATCGGCGCGAAACCGGCCGGACTATAGAGCGATCTTCGAGCCGTACGGCCCGGCTCACTCGCTGAGCGTGATGGGCTGGTCGTCGAGTGGGAGGTCGTCGACGTCGTCCGGCCCTCGCTCCACCGGGCCGGCGGCGACCGCGTTCTGAGCCGCCAGATGCTCGCGGATCCGCTCGTCGACCTCGGCCATCAGTTGCGGGTTCTCGATCAGGAAGGTCTTGACGTTCTCACGGCCCTGTCCCAGCTGCTCCCCCTCATAGGTGAACCAGGCGCCGGACTTCTTGATGAACCCGAGTTCGACCCCGACATCGAGCAGCGAGCCCTCGCGGCTGATGCCCTTGCCGAATGTGATGTCGAACTCCGCCTGCTTGAACGGCGGCGAGCACTTGTTCTTGACCACCTTGACCCGGGTCCGGTTGCCGACCTGGTCGGCACCGTCCTTGATGGTCTCGATGCGGCGGATGTCGAGCCGGACGGACGAGTAGAACTTGAGCGCCCGGCCCCCGGGGGTGACCTCGGGCGAACCGTATATGACGCCGATCTTCTCCCGGAGCTGGTTGATGAAGACGGCAATGGTCCGCGATTTCGACAGCGTGCCGGTCAGCTTGCGCAGCGCCTGGGACATCAGGCGGGCCTGGAGGCCGACATGGGTGTCCCCCATCTCCCCCTCGATCTCCGCACGCGGCGTCAGGGCGGCCACCGAGTCGATGACCAGCACATCGAGGGCCCCGGACCGGATCAGCATGTCGGAGATCTCCAGGGCCTGCTCGCCGGTGTCGGGCTGGGAGATCAGCAGGTCGTCGATGTTGACCCCGATGGCCTTGGCGTAGACCGGGTCCATGGCGTGCTCGGCGTCCACATAGGCGCAGATGCCGCCGTTGCGCTGGGCCTCGGCCACCACGTGCATGGCCAGCGTCGACTTCCCCGACGACTCGGGGCCGAAGATCTCCACGATCCGGCCACGCGGGAGGCCGCCGATGCCGAGGGCGAGGTCGAGGGCCAGCGCCCCCGTCGGGATGGCCTCGATGTTCATGTGGAGGTTCTCGCCCATCCGCATGATGGACCCCTTGCCGAACTGCTTCTCGATCTGACCCAGGGCCATGTCGAGTGCCTTGTCACGTTCCATGTCTCTCTGCTCTCCTCGGATGCTGTCGCTCACTTGGCGGTGCCGACCCTACGGAGGGGGTGTGACACCCGGCCGGGCGGGCCCGGATCGGGATCGGGGCCGATCACCCTGGATTGCTGTTGCACGACGAAACCACTGTAGACCCGAACGCATGTTCGATGACGGATGGTCCCGATTCCGGGTTCCCGCGCCGGATGACCTGCCCGGAACCACTCCCGATTCCTGAAGCCCGACGGTCGGTCCGGTGACCACTCACCGCCCGATCCGTGCCTGAGCATCAACCCGCGGCCCCCTGCCGCCGAGTAGCCTGCCCCCTCAATGCCGGACCAGCAACCGCCATCCGCGCCCAGGTCTGGGGGCCGTTCGAGCCGTGACGCCGGAGCGGCCGCCGACCCTGCCAACCCGACCCGCCAACAGCTCCGCGAGCAGGGAAAGGCCCGTAAGGACGGCGGCTCCCGCACCTGGTGGTACGTGCTCAGTGCCGCGGCGGTGATGGTCGTTGGAGTGGGCGTCGCCGTCCTGCTCACCCAGGGGAACAAGGCCACCCCGGCCAGCATCCGGGCCACCCCGGTGACCGCCGCCCCGGCCCCCGCGCCACCCTGCCCGTTGACCGGGGCGCCGGCCCCCGGGGGCTCGGTGCCCGCCCGCCCGGCCCTGGGCATCAAGATCGGCAACTATTCCGGTGACCGGCCCTCCGCCGGTCTCAACCAGGCCGACATCGTCTTCGAGGAGCCGGTCGAGGGAGGCATCACCCGGCTGGTCTCGGTGTTCCAGTGCCAAGGGGCGCCGCTCGTGGGCGACCTCCGCTCCGCTCGCCAGCCGGACGCCGGGATCCTCTCGCAGCTCTCCAACCCGCTCTTCGTCCACGCCGGCGGCATCAGCCCGGTGATCAACCTCCTCTCCGAATCGCCGCTCATCGACAAGAACCTCTACCAGGGGGGCAACGGCTCGGCCATCATCCAACAGCCCGGAAGGGAATCGCCGTACTCCACCTTCGTGAACACGGCGTCCCTGTGGGCCCTCGACCCGTCCGACACCACGGCTCCGGCACCGATCTTCCAGTACTCCGGCGTCCTGCCCACCGGCTCGGTGCCCGGGTCGGGAGCCGGCGTGCACATCCCCTTCTCGGGCTCGTCCGACGTGACCTGGCAGTGGAGCCCCACGGCCGGCAAGTACCTCCGGCTCTACTCGGGTGTGCCGGACAAGCTGCTCGACGGATCACAGACCGCAGCCACCAACGTGGTCATCCTCACGGTGCAGACGTCCTACGGCTCGTGGGTGGAGAACTCCGGGGGAGGCCACGAGGTCGTCGTGACCGCCACAGGCACCGGGCCCGTGGTGGTGATGCGCAACGGCGTGGCCGTCACCGGCACCTGGAGCCGCTCCGCCCTCACCCAGCCCGCCACGCTGACGGCCGCCGACGGCGCGCCGATCACCTTGCAGCCGGGCAACACCTGGGAGGAGCTGGTGCCGGCAGCCATCACCGTGACTCCGACGGCTGGCCCGACGCCCGCTCCGACGGCTTCGCCGGCCGGCTCGAGTTCGGCCGCCAGAGCCGGCTAGGAGCCGGTTCCCAGCCTCCGCCGCAGCAGGTCGAGCGCGGCGATGGTGGCGTACTGGCGGACCCGGTCCCGGTCGCCGGGCACGTTGAAGGCGAACGACTCGTCCGGACGGCCCGCACCGGCCAAGCCGACGAAGACCGTGCCGGGGGGCTGACCGTCCTGGGAGTCAGGCCCGGCCACCCCGGTGATGGCGAGTCCGACGTCGGACCCCAGTAGCCGGCAGGCCCCCCCGGCCATGGCCCGGGCCGCGGCCTCGGAGACCACGGGGCCCTCCGGCACGCCGAGCACCGCGAACTTCACCTGCGAGGCGTAGGACACCACCGAGCCCCGGAACCACCGGCTGGCCCCGGGTACGTTGACCAGCCGCGACGCGGCCAGCCCGCCGGTCAGGGACTCGGCCAGCCCGAGGGTGAGCCCGCCGGCGAGGAGCACCCGGGCCACCGCGTCCTCGATGGCCTCGTCGTCGATGCCGAAGACGACGTCCCCGGCCGCCGCCGAGAGGATGCGCCGGATCTCGAGCTCTTCGGCGTCGAGCAGTGCGGAGGCAGCGCCCTGGTCGCCGGCCCGGACGGTCACCCGCACCTTGATCCCCTCGATGCCGCTGGCCAGAAAGGCAACGGTGGCGGACCCGCTCGACCCGGTCGACGCGGTCGACGGTCGGTCCGGGTCCTCCTCGAGGTCGGCGATGTGGGCGGCCAGCGCCTCGGCCAGGCCCGACTCGCTCATGCCCCAGGTCCGGATGACCCGGCTGGCGATGACCCCGGCGGACTCGCCGGCCTCGGCCATGCGGCGCTGGAGGTCGGGGACGATCGCCCGCCCGAACATGTCGGACATCTCATAGGGAACGCCGGGGACCGCATAGATGACCTTGTGCCCCACCGGGCAGATCAGGCCCGGGGCGGTCCCCTTGGTCTGGGGGATGATCGTGGCACCCTCCGGGACGTCGGCCTGGCGGAGGTTGGTGTCCGGCATCTCCCGTCCCCGGCTCGAGAACATCGAGCGGATCTTCTCGACCACGCCGTCGTCCCGCCGCAGGGCGACGTTCATCACCTCGGCGATGGCTTCCCGGGTGATGTCGTCATGGGTCGGGCCCAGTCCCCCGCACACGATGACCCCGTCGCTCCGGGCCAACGCCGTCCGGAACGCCAGCACCATCCGCTCGTGGTTGTCCCCCACTGCCTGGTGGAAGTGGGAGGCGACGCCGGCGGCAGCCAAATGCTCGCCCATCCACATGGAGTTGGTGTCGGCGATCTGGCCGAGGAGCAGCTCGGTGCCGACGGCGACGATCTCGATGCGCACGGGTTGCTCCGGCGTCTCTCAGGCGGCCGAGCTCGTGCCGTCGGCCGGGCTCGCGTGTGCGGCCGGGCCGGGGGCCGCACCCTCGCGGGCCATCCGCCGGCCGTCGAGGAAGTACTGGCCGCCGGTGAACACGGTCATCGCCGTGGCCACCCAGATGGCGGTGGACAGCACCGCCTGGTGGGTGGCCAGGGGCGGTGCCAGGCACAACCCGATGGCCACGTCCTGCAGGAGGGTCTTCACCTTGGCCGTGTTGCGGGCCGGGATGGACACCCCGCGGCGGCCGACCACCGACCGGTAGACGCTCATCGTGACTTCGCGAAACGCGATGATCGCCACGGGCAGCCACCAGACGATTCCCTTGGCCACCAAGGCGAAGAGGGCGCCCAGCACCACCACCTTGTCGGCCAGTGGATCGAGGAATGCACCGGACCGGGTGGTGCCCTGCTTCCGGGCCAGCCATCCGTCGATGCCGTCGGACAGGGCCAGCAGCCCTCCGAGGACGAAGGTGAACCAGCTCGCGCCCCACAGCATGATCAGGACGATCACCACCGGTGTGGCCAACAGGCGCAGGACGGTGATGCCATTGGCGGGAGTGAGCAGCGCCGACGGGCCGAAGGTGGTGGGGCGGCTCTGGGGTCCTCCGGGCGCCGGCCTTGCCGGCATCGGCCTTCCCGGCACCGGCGTGCCGGGATCGAGCGCGCCGTCGGTCACCGGGACGCTCCCGACGACACCGGAGAGGATCGGGGCGCAGCTGGTCCCCTGCCACCGACAGGCGCCGCCTCCAGGTCCGGGCCGTCGGCCCCGGTGACCACCACGTCCACGAACGAACCCACCGGCAGGTCGTCGGGCAGGGCCACGACCCCGTCGATCTCCGGGGCCTCCCGGTAGCCCCGCCCCTCGCCGGGCGCATCCACCAGCACCTCGATGGTCTCCCCGATGAGATCCTCCCGGCGGCGGGCGGTGATGGCGTCCTGCACCTCGGCGCACTCCCCCAGCCGCTCGGTGACCAGCTGGTCGGGCACCTGACCGTCGAGATCGGAGGCATGGGTGCCGACCTCGTTGCTGAACGGGAAGAACCCCACCCAGTCGAGTTGGGCCTCCTCGAGCCAGCGGAGAAGGTGGTCGTGGTCGGCCTCGGTCTCGCCCGGATAGCCGACGATGAACGAAGATCGGAAGGCGGCGGCCGGCTCCATGGCACGGATCGACGACACCCGCTCGAGGAACCGCTCTCCCTCACCCCACCGGCGCATCCGCTTGAGGAGGGGCCGCGACACATGCTGGAGGGAGAGGTCGAAGTACGGCACCCCGGTGGCCACGATGGCCTCGACCAACGCGTCATCCAGTGTCGACGGGTAGAGATAGAGGAGCCGGGTCCACGGGACACGCGCCGCCACCGCGGCCACCAGGTCCACGATGGGCCGGCGGCCGCCCACAGCCGGGCCGTCGATACGGGGGCGGGTCTGTCCCGTCGACCGGTCGAGGGCGAAGGAGGAGAGGTCCTGGGCCACCAGCACGACCTCACGGAGGGTGCCGCCGGGGCCGCCCAGTTGCTCCACCTCGTCCAGGATCGATCCGACGGTGCGAGACCGCTGCTTCCCCCGGAACGAAGGGATGGCGCAGAACCCGCAGTTCCGATCGCACCCTTCGGCAACCTTGATGTACGACCACGGTGCCGTGGCCGGGGGCCGGGGCAGGTTCAACAGGTCGAACGAAGGAAGGCCCGGAGGGGTGGCCGAGGTGGTGGCCGAAGGCCCGGGCTTGAGACCCAGGCGCACCGGCGTGCCGGCGGGAGGCCCGGCCCTCCGGGACGGACCGCTGAGCGGTGCACCGAACGGGGCTACGAGGTCGACCTCGGGGAGGGCTTCGGCCAGCTCGTCCCCGTACCGTTCGGCCATGCACCCGGTGACGACCAGCCGTGCGCCGTCGCGGCGGGCGTCGGAGAGGGCCAGCACGGTGTCGATCGACTCCTGGCGTGCCGCCTCGATGAAGGCGCAGGTGTTGACGACCACCAGATCGGCCTGCCCAGGAGAAGGGGCGGCCTCGAATCCGTCAACCGTCAGCGTTCCGACCAATTTGTCCGAATCGACCTGGTTCTTCGGGCAGCCCAACGTCTCGATCCAATACCGCTCGGCCACCAGGACAATCTACCGGGGCGATGGGGTCCGGAATAGATCGGGTGCCGGGGGCGGTGGTCGGAGGACTCCAGTCCTCCCATCGTCAGCGCCCAGAACATATTTCAACGATGCCCGTGATATCCCAAGATCGGGCTGTCGAGCCGAGCCCGAATAAGCGGAGAGGCAAGGTGACGCCGGCCCAGCGGGAGTGGCCGGAGCTCTTGGTCAGTTCCCCGGGATCGAGGTCCACGTGTGGCGGCCGAGCGACGACGAGGTGGTGGCGTGCCTGCCATATGAACTTCGGAATGTCACACCCGGCTGGGCCCATTGCCTCCGGCCCCGGGGTAGCTCAACGGCAGAGCAACCGACTGTCCATCGGAGGGTTGTGGGTTCGAGACCGACCCCCCGGGGCCTTGCTCGAATGCACTTGACCTTCGGACAGTCGGTATCACTCGGCCGTTGAGTGTCCGCAGTGGCCCCGGCAATCGCCGGGGTCGCTGCGCGTCTACTCTG
>DATBOO010000166.1:0-8721 GCA_036553725.1 Acidimicrobiales bacterium
TACTCCAAGTCGACCATCGCCCGTACGGCCGCCTCCCTGCGCTCCTACTTCCAATGGTGCGCCAAGCGTGGGCTGGTGGGGAGCGACCCCTCGACCCGGCTGTCGGCCCCCTCGCCCGAGTCCCGTCTGCCCCGGGTGCTCGGCCACGGTGAGCTCGACCAGCTGCTCGACCCCTCCCCGGTCGAGGCATCCGGCCAGGGACCGGCCATAGACCGACGGGACGACGCGGTGCTGGAGCTCCTCTACGGCAGCGGGCTCCGGGTTGCCGAGCTGTGCGGCCTGGACGTGGGGGACGTCGACCTCGGCCGCCGGTCGGTCACGGTGACCGGCAAGGGCTCCAAGCAGCGCCAGGTCCTCATCCACGACCGGTGCGCGCAGTCGGTCCAGGAGTGGCTGGACGGCCCCCGGGCCACGCTGGCCACCGAGGAAAGCCCTGGTCAAGCGCTGTTCTTCAACCGTCGGGGGAACCGTCTCGGACCCCGCGACGTGCGGCGCCTCCTCGATCGCCGCTCGCCCGTCCCGACCCACCCCCATGCCCTCCGCCACAGCTTCGCCACCCACCTGCTGGACGGCGGTGCCGACCTCCGGGTGGTGCAGGAACTGCTCGGTCACGCCAGCTTGCAGACAACACAGGTCTACACTCATGTGAGCAAGGAACGCCTGCTTACGGTGTATTCCGGAACGCACCCGAGGGCCTAAGGGGACAATTGGCTACGCAAGTGGACACGATGGGTCACGGCATCGACGGGTTGTGGGCCGAGTACAAGAAGACCGGGAAACGGGCGCTGCGCGACCAGTTGATCGTCCACTACGCCCCGGTGGTCAAGTACGTGGCCGGCCGGGTGTCGGTGGGCCTCCCCCGGCACGTGGACGAGGCGGACCTGGCCAGCTACGGGATCATCGGGCTCATCGATGCCATCGAGCGCTTCGAGCCGCTCCGCAAGATCAAGTTCGAGACCTATGCCATCCCCCGGATCAAGGGCGCGATCATCGACGAGCTCCGCTCCATCGACTGGGTCCCGAGGTCGGTCCGGGCCAAGGCGCGGGCCGTCGAGCAGTCCTATTCGAAGCTCGAATCGGCGCTGCACCGGACACCGACCGATGCCGAGGTGGCCGCCGATCTCGAGATGACCGACGCCGAGTTCCAGACCGCACTGCGCAAGATCTCGTTCGTGGGCGTGGTCGCGCTCGACGAGGTCTTCCGTGGGGGGGACCGGTCGGACCGCTCCACCTTGGGGGAGACCCTGCCCGACAGCACGGCGGGGCCCATGGACACCTTCGAGGTCAAAGAGACCAAGGAGGCGCTGATCCAGGCCGTCAGCCAGATGGCCGAGCGGGAGAAGACCGTACTCACCCTGTACTACTACGAAGGCCTGACCCTGGCGGAGATCGGAGACATCCTGGGTGTCACCGAGAGCCGGGTGTGCCAGATCCACACCAAGGCCGTGCTGCAGTTGCGGGCCAAGCTGGCCGATCGCCCCGAGGCCGCGGGCCGGCGGCCGGAAGGGGCGAAGGCCAAGGCGTCGGCCAAGCCGTCGGCCAAGGCGTCGGCCAAGGCGACGGGTGCTCCCGGCCCCGCGGCGGCGGCCCGGGGCCCGAAGAGGGTGCCCACTCCCGCCAGCGGCTGAACGGGTGTCGGGGGCCAGCCGCCAACCCGGCGGCCGGGTCCCGGCCGAGTGGAGCAGGACCGCCCCGGGCGGTAGCATGGCCGGTGCCCGATCGTCCGGTCGGGTATTCGCGCTGTACCGATCGCACGCCTGGTCGCGTCCACGGTCGCCCCCTAACCGGGGTGTTGTGGCCAGAGGAACCAACCGTCACAAGGAGTAGCAATGGCCGTCGTCACCATGAAGCAACTGCTGGGCGCGGGCGTCCACTTCGGGCACCAGACCCGGCGCTGGAACCCAAAGATGCGCCGGTTCATCCTCGGGGAACGCAACGGCATCTACCTGATCGATCTCCGCCAGACCATGAAGGGGATCGAGGAGTCCTACGGCTATGTCCGTGACCTCGTGGCCGGCGGCGGCACCATCCTCTTCGTGGGGACGAAGAAGCAGACCCAGGGACCGGTGGCCCTCTACGCGGACGCCTGCGGGATGCCCTACGTGAACGAGCGCTGGTTGGGCGGCATGTTGACCAACTTCCAGACCGTCTCGGCCCGGGTCAAGCGCATGAAGGAGTTCGAGGCCATGCAGAAGGCCGGGGATTTCGAGGCCATGCCCAAGAAGGAGGCACTCCGCCACACCCGCGAGCTCGAGAAGCTGCAGCGGAACCTCGGAGGCATCCGCAGCCTCGACCGGCTCCCGGACGCGATCTTCGTGATCGACACGAAGAAGGAGCACATCGCGGTGACCGAGGCCAACAAGCTCGGGATGCCGGTGGTCGCCGTAGTCGACACGAACTGCGATCCCGACGTGATCACCCACGTGATCCCGGGGAACGACGATGCCATCCGCTCGGGTGCCCTCTTGTGCCGCGTGGTGGCGGATGCGGTCGTGGAAGGTCGGTTCATCGCCCAGCAGCGGCCGGCTCCACCGGCGGCCGGGGTGCCTGCCGCCCCCACCCCGAACCCGGCCGCCCCGCCTGCTTCCGAGGCCGTTGCACCACCTGCAGCCTCGACTGAACCTGTGCTGGCAGGTGTGCCGTCGACCCCCGCGGGCGAGCCGGCTCCCGTGTCCGAAACAGCGGCCGCCGCCGCCCCGTCGCCGGCAGAGGCCCCGGCGCCTGCGCCCGAACGGGCCCCGGCGCCCGAGTCGCCGGCTGAGAGCGCGACCGACCCACCGCCGGTCGTACCGAATACGGCGCCGACCGAGGAGGTCTGATCGTGCCCGCCTTCTCCGCCAAGGATGTGCAGAAGCTCCGCCAGATCTCCGGCGTGGGGATGCTCGACGCCCGGCGCGCGCTCGAGGAGAACGACGGCGACATGGACAAGGCGATCACCTGGCTCCGTGAGCAGGGCCTCGCCAGTCAGGCCAAACGGGCCGACCGCGAGGCATCCGAAGGTGCGGTGGCCATCGGACGGTCCGACCAGGCGGCATCCATCGTCCAGTTGCGCTCCGAGACCGACTTCGTGGCCAAGTCGCCCGAGTTCGTGGAACTGGTCTCTGCGCTGGCCGACCTGGTGGCAGCCAAGGGCGAGGGCGCGGTCGACGAGCGAAGCGAAGAGCTCGATCGTCTGAAGGTCACCTTGAAGGAGAACATCTCTCTGGGCCGCGTGGTCCGCATCGCCGCCCCCGAGGGTGGTGTCGTCGACACCTACCTCCACCTCCAGGCCGGCCGCGGCGTAAATGCCGTGATCGTCGCCCTCGACGGGGGGACCGAGGAACTGGCCCACGACATCGCCGCCCATATCGCCTTCACCCGACCGAGCTACATATCCCGCCAGGAGGTCCCCGCTGCCGAGGTGGCTGCGGAGCGCGAGACGGTGGAGAAGATCGCCCGCAACGAGGGGAAGCCGGAGACCGCCTTGGCGAAGATCGTCGACGGTCGCCTGGGAGGTTGGTACAAGGAGCGGGTCCTCCTCGATCAGCCCTTCGTGAAGGACGAGAAGCAGACGATCACCAAACTCCTCGGGTCGACCAAGGTGACGCGATTCGCCCAGGTCGTCATAGGCGACTGAGGACAGAAGTGGGTGAGCGACGACGCATCGTCCTGAAGATGTCCGGCGAGGCCCTGGCCTCGTCTGCCTCGGACGAGACGATCGACGCCACCGTGGTGGAGCGTCTGGCGGTCGAGATCGCCCGCGCCCGCGACGAACTGGACCTCGAGTTGGCAGTGATGGTCGGGGGCGGCAACATCTGGCGGGGCACCACCGGTGCGGGTGCCGGCATGGACAGGGCCACTTCGGACACCATGGGGATGCTCGGGACGGTCATCAACGCCCTGGCCCTGCAGGATGCGCTCGAGCACCACGGCCAGCCGACCCGGGTGCTCTCGGCCGTGCAGATGGCCGAAGTGGCGGAGCCCTACATCCGTCGGAGGGCCATCCGTCACCTCGAGAAGGGCCGAGTGGTGGTCTTCGCGGCCGGCATGGGCAATCCGTACTTCACCACCGACACTTCCGCCGCCCTCCGGGGCGCAGAGATCGAGGCGGAGTTGTTGTGCAAAGGCACCCACGGCGGGGTCGACGGCGTCTACACGGCCGATCCCCGGCTCGACCCGGCGGCCACCCGCTACGACGAGGTCTCCTTCATGGAGGTGGTGTCCAAGGACCTGCGGGTGATGGACCTGACCGCCATCACCTTCTGCATGGACAACGGCCTACCCATCCGGATCTTCGACCTCATGGGCGCCGGCAACCTGCGCAAGGCCCTGGGGGGCGATCCCATTGGGACCCTGGTCCGATGAAATCCCAGGTGGCATGGTCGTGCCGGTGGGCCCCTACCCCGCTGGCTACGCTGGATCGCTAATGGAGGACGAGCTCATCGCGCTGGTCGTGGCCGAAGCCCGGGACAACATGGGCAAGGCGGTGGACCACGCCCAGTCCGAGTTCGGGTCCATCCGGACGGGTCGGGCCACACCGGCACTGGTCGAGCACCTGAAGGTCGACTACTACGGCGCCGAGACCGAGCTCCGCCAGATGGCCGGGTTCAGCGTTCCCGAGGCCCGACTCCTGGTCGTGTCGCCCTATGACAAGGGTTCGCTGCCGGCCATCGAGAAGGCCCTCCAGGGCTCCGACCTGGGCATCACCCCGTCGAACGACGGGACGGTCATACGGCTGGCCTTCCCGGTGCCCACCGAGCAGCGCCGGAAAGAGCTGGTCAAGGTGGTCAAACAGAAGGCCGAGGACGGGCGGGTGACCATCCGGAACCTCCGACGCTCGGCCCGCCAGGACCTCGACGCCATGCAGAGGGACGGCGACCTCTCGAGCGACGAGCTCGACCGGGTCGAGAAGGACCTCGACAAGATCACGCACGACCACGTGGCTTCGATCGACAAGCTGCTGGCCCACAAGGAGCAGGAGCTCCTCGAGATCTGAAAGGACGGCCGGGACCTGTGTGGCCCGGACGGTGGGAGGAGACAACCGACGTGGACGACGTCCCAGACGGGCGAGAGGATGACGTGACCCGGACCGACGTTCCGGTCACCCGCCCGGAGCCCTCGGGACCGGCTACCGACCGCGTCCGAATCGTGGGCGCCGAGCCGGCCGGGGAGAGCACATCCGAGCTCCCGGCGGTCCCCGGGGGCGTGGAGCCCGAGCCTGACGCGGAGCCGGTCGAGCCGACCAAGCCGGCCGAGCCGGCCGAGCCGGCCACCGCCTACGGGCCGGGTCAGCCGACGGTCAGGCTGACCGATCAACCCGGGGACCCGGGTGATGCGGGGTCGGTGGTCAATCCGGTGGTCCCGGGGGAGACGGCGGTGCCCGCCGGCACAGCCGCCGCCACCGAGCTGCCGCATTGGACTGAACCTCCTACCGGTCAGGTTCCCGCGGTGCTGGCCCGCGACTCGGGCGGGGAAGCGACGGGCCCGCCGGTGGTGGCGCCCACCTGGCGCGAGGAGGACGCCGACTGGGTCGCCCACGAAGAGGAGTTCGAGCCTGCGGCCTACGGCAGCGATCAGGTGGCGCTCGGGTCCCTCGACGAGACCGACAGCTCCGATCTCGAACGGCGCCCCTGGGAATTCAACCTTGATTCGGTGAAGCCCGGATCGCCGAGCCCGCCGCGGGAGCATGACCCGGACCCAGCGGTCGCCGTCGCCGGGACCAGGTCCGGTGACGACCCCATCACCGAGCCCACCGAAGTGGTGGCAACGGCCCCGGATGCCTACAGCTCCTCCGGCTCCTCCGGTGCCGGCGGCGCGCCGACCGAGTCGGGCCGGACAGCTTCCTCCGGCTCCGGCGCGGCATCGGCGGCGGGCGTCGGCGCCGCATCCTTCGCCGCCCGGGACGACGAAGGGACCCGGCCGATGGCGAAGGAGCCGGTTCCATCCCCGATCGACGGGGATCCCTCCGAACCGGACCCGGCCGATGCCGGCAGGTCCCGTCCGACCGGTTCGGCGAGGCAAGGTCGGGTCCGTCGCAACGGTCTGAGGCCGGCGCGGATGCGGGCCAAGAAACCCGAGGATGTGGACGTCCCCTCGAGCCCGCCCCTGGCCGCGGAACCGCCAGGGGCATCGGTCACCGACGTGCCGGGTGCAGGTCGCAAGCGGGTGGGTCTCGCCAGCCTGGCCGCCGCCGACCAGAGCACCGCCGACACCGTCGTCGAGGGCGAGGCGGCCGGCGGGTCGGGATCCGGCGGAGTCCTGACGACCGCCGCCGCCGCCACCAGTTCGGGCCGGGGCCACGGCTGGCTCAGCCGGCACTCGGCGTCCGATCGTCCGACGGTGGCCCCCGGGGCACCGGGCGCACCCGGCGGCAGGGAACCGACCGGAGGGGGGCCGCCGGCGCCCGGCCGGCTACGCCGTCCGGTGGCCGAAGGGGACCAGGGAGGACGGGGCCCCCACGAGGATGCGGGCCCGATCGGGGTCCGGGTGGGGACCGGGGTGGCGGTCGCCGTCATCGCCCTGCTCGCCTTCAAGCTGGGCACGGTGACCTCGTTGGTGCTCACCGTCGTGGTCGTCACCTTCGCGGCGGGTGAGTGCTTCGGGGTGCTCCGCCGGGCCGGCTACCACCCGGCCACGCTGCTCGGCCTGGTCGGGACCATCTCGCTGATGGTCGGGGCCTACAGCAAGGGGGTGGCCGCCCTGCCGCTCGTCCTCGTGCTGATCACCGTCTTCACCCTGGTCTGGTACCTGTTCGGCATCGAGCGCGGGTCCCCGGTGGCCGGCACGGCGGCGACGCTCCTGACTGTCGGATGGGTGTCGCTGCTGGGTGCCTACGCCGGCCTCCTGCTGTCACCCTCGACCTTCCCCAACCGCCACGGCATCGCCTTCCTCCTCGGGGCGATCATCGCCACGGTGGCCAACGATGTCGGCGCCCTGGTGATCGGCGGTTGGCTGGGCAGCCGCCCGCTGGCTCCCACCATCAGCCCCAACAAGACGTGGGAAGGGCTGTTCGGGGGGGCGGTCTTCTCGATCCTGGTCTCGACGGTCGTGGTCGGGTCGATCCATCCGTGGAGCGCGTCCAACGCCGCCCTCCTGGGGGTGGTGGTGGCGGTCGTCGCCCCAATCGGCGACCTGTGCGAATCGCTGCTCAAGCGGGACCTCCGGCTCAAGGACATGGGCACCTTGCTGCCGGGCCACGGGGGCGTGCTCGACCGGGTGGACGCCCTGCTCTTCGTGCTCCCCGCCACCTACTACCTGGTCCGTGCCCTGAATATTGCCTGAAGTTCGGGCAGGCTAGAGGTATGGACACCTCGAGTCGGGTACCGGTCACGGTGAGCCTCGTCGGGTCCACCGGCTCCATCGGGACCCAGGCCGTCGAAGTGGTGGAGGCCAGCCCGGAGCGGTTCGACGTCGTGGCCCTGGGGGCCCACCGGTCGGTGGCCCTGCTGGCCGACCAGACCCGGCGGCTCCGCCCCGAGGTGGTGGCCATCGGCGACCCGACGCTGGCCCCCGAGCTGGCGAGGCTGGTCCCGCCCGGCGTGGAGGTGGTGGCAGGCACGGCGGGGCTCGCCTCGATCGCCGAGGTGGCCGATGTGGCCGTCAACGGGGTGGTGGGGTTCGCCGGTCTGACCGTGACCCTGGCCGCCCTTTACGCCGGGCGCCGCCTGGCACTGGCCAACAAGGAGTCGATCATCGCCGGCGCCCCGGTGGTGCAGCGGGCCCGGCGGACCAAAGGGGCGGAGATCATCCCCGTCGACTCCGAGCACGGTGCCCTCCACCAGTGCCTGCGGGCCGGTCACCGCTCCGAGGCGACCCGACTCCTGCTGACGGCCTCGGGCGGTCCCTTCCGGGGCCGCAGCGGCGAGGAACTGGCCCACGTCGGAGTGGCCGACGCCCTCACCCATCCGACCTGGGCCATGGGCCCGAAGATCACCGTGGACTCCTCCACCCTGATGAACAAGGGGCTCGAGGTCATCGAGGCGCACGAGCTCTTCGGCCTCCCCTACGACGCCATCGACGTCGTGGTCCACCCGCAGTCGATCGTCCACTCGATGGTCGAGTACTCGGATGGCGCCACCGTGGCGCAGCTGTCCCTGCCCGACATGCGCCTTCCCATCGGGTACGCCCTGGCCTACCCGGACCGGCTCCCGGTGGCCTTCGGGGCCATCGACTGGACCAAGTTGTCGTCGCTCGAGTTCGAGCAGCCCGATCGGGCCTCCTTTCCGTGTCTGGACCTGGCCTACCGGGCCGGCCGGACCGGTGACCTGGCCCCGGCGTGGCTCAACGCCGCCAACGAGGTGGCGGTGGCGGCGTTCCTGGAGGGCCGGGTGACGTGGACGACCATCGCCGACGTGGTCGAGGCCACCCTCGACGGCTACGACCCGCCGCCGATGTCGGCCACCGCCGGAGGGGACCGCCAGCGCAGCGTCGACGACGTGCTCGAGGCCGATGCTGCGGCCCGCCGGGTGGCCGAGGCCATCGTGGCCGGACGGGAGGTGGCGGCATGAGACACCCTTTGTCAACCCCGAACGTCAGTTCGGTGTCAGGCGGCTTTGCTCGTCATGTCCAATGCCCGGTTCCGGTTGGCGACGTGGACGGCCTCGTCGTAGGCGACGTTGTGGGTGAGGCAGTGCCAGAGGACCTCGAGCCAGCGGTTCCCGAGGGCTCGCAGAGCGGCGTGGTGGCCGTTGCCCTTGGCCCGGTGGGCGTCGTAGAACTCCCGGGCCCAGCCCGAGCCTCGAA
>DATBOO010000086.1:0-15377 GCA_036553725.1 Acidimicrobiales bacterium
CGACCAGGACCCGGACAACAACGGTGGCCCGAGTGACGGGGACGGAAACGTCTGATGCCCGTTGTCATCCCTCGTCACCGCCAACCTCCGTCGGGCGCCGGTGCGACCGATGGGATGCGGCGCCCGGTCGATGCAGAGCCCAGGGACACCCTGGGGACCGTTCCGGTTCGCAACCTCGTCTCGCTCCGACGCTCCAGCGTGCGGAGGCTCCCCCGGCCTGCGGCCGCCATCGCCGCCATCGTCCGGGTGGCAGGCGCGGGGCTCCTGGTCTGGACCGGAGCGATCCACCTCCACCTCTGGCTCGAGGGCTACCGCTACCTCCCCACCAACGGCCCGCTGTTCCTGGTCGACGCCCTAGCAGCCTTCCTGGTCGCCGCCGCGCTGATCGTGTTGCCGCGACCGGTGGTCGGCCTGTTGGCCGCCGGGTTCCTCATCTCGACCATCGGGGCGCTGGTCATCAGCATCAACGTCGGACTCTTCGGCTTCCGGGAGTCGTTGTCCGCCTCATTCGTGGGGCTGTCGCTCATCATCGAGTCGACCGCTGCACTCGGCCTTCTGATCTGGACGGTGTTCGTTGTTGCCCGGCGCTAGGCATGCGGTCTGGGCGGCGATCCTGGTGACCGTGGGAGCGTTGGCCTTCCTCGGCACCACCGCCACGGCCACCACCGGCGGCCGGGTCAATGCCGGACCGATCGGCTCACCTCCGGTGCCCCGACCACAGGGTGCGTTTGCCTGGCTGGTCGCCCGACCGGCTCCGCCGGCCTGGCGGCACCACGTGCTGCCGGGCGGCGACGCGGTGCTCTCGTATCCCCCGGACTTCCGCTTGGCGAGAAGTGATCCCGGTGCCTTTTCGGCGGCGCTGCTCAGACATGGCACCTATGCCGCCTACCTCAATGCCACGCCGCGACAGGGCAGCGAGCAGCTTCACGGATGGGCCCGCTTCCGGGTCGGTCACCTACTCGAAGACGACGCCAGTTCAGTCCACGAATCGGCGTCGGTCGAGATGCGGCCATTCCTCGGGGGACTCGGGTCGTGCGTCATCGACGACTACGTGACCAGGGTCGGGAACCACCACTTCCACGAGATCGCCTGCCTGGTGAGCGGGGCTCGCCACGAGAGCGTGGTCATCGCCGCAGTCTCCTCTTCTGCGTGGGGGCGGCTCGGGCCCACCGTCGAACGAGCCGTGGCCGCCTACGCCGTCCGTTGATCGGGCCCGAGGCCACCCGCGATCGGCGGGTGCGGCATAGGCTCAGCGTCAATCGGCGCCCTGGCTCGAATCGCACATCGCGCTCCGGGGCGGGAGCAGACGGTTCGATCGAAGGGCGGTGCGTCCGATGCCTCCAGACAGGCTCAGCGAGGAGGAACAGGAACGGCGCCGGAGAGCCATCGCCGACCTCATGCCCGATACCTTGTTCCTCCGGTGGATGGGGGTGGTGTTCGACCGGTACGACCGGGATGACGTGGTGCTGCGCCTCCCCTTCCGCCAGGATCTGACCAACGACGGCACCGTGTACCACGGGGGGGTGATCGCGGCAGCGATGGACACCGCCGGCGCCGCTGCGGCGTGGTCCAACCACGACTTCGACCAAGGGGTCCGTGCCTCCACGGTGTCCATGTCGATCCAGTACGTGGGAACCGCCAAGCAGTCCGATCTGATCTGCCGGGCACGGACGGTCAAGCGCGGCCGGGAACTGACCTTCACCGAGATCGCCGCGACCGATGCCGACGGAGTGGCCGTCGCCCACGCCCTTCAGACCTACCGGATCGTGTGACGACGAGGTCGGCCCCGTCGGTCGGCTACCATGGCGGGGAGCCAACGACGAGGAGTGGACTGATGGCATCGAGTGATGAGACAGAAGTGGGCGTCAGCTCCCGGTTTCTCACCATGCCCATCAACGGCACGGGCAGAGTCGGGGCACTGGCCGGTAGGCAGGTGGGCCGCAAGGCGACCGACCCGGCCCGGGCGCTCGGGCGTCCCGGGTCCCCGACCCGCCCTTCCTGACCCCGGGATCGTAGGCGCGGTCAGCGCCCCGAGACCCCCGGTCGCAGTCCTTCAACATCCGTAGCTCCGCTCAGGAGCCTGGAGGTCACCCTCCGGGCGCAGCGGAGCACCTCCTTCCCTTCAAGGAACGTTTCTCGTGGCTGAACTCTCTGATTTCCCATCTGCAACGGCCAAGGACACCATCAGGTTCTGTTGGGACCAGGTCGAAGGCAACAAGGGCCAGCTCATCGGCGGATGGATCGTGATGATCCTGACCGTCGTGGTGGCCGACGTGGCCTGCCCGCTCATCTTCGCCTCCGTCCTGTCCAAGGTGGCCACGCTCCCCACCCATTCGTCGTCGGAGAAGTGGTGGCACACCTTCGCGCCCGTCCTCCTGGCCTACGGCCTGGCCGGTCTGGTGGCGATGGTCGGCTGGCGCACCGCCGGGTGGTTGCAGTGGGGCGCCGCCGTCCGCTCGTTCGCCCTGGGCATCAACAACGGCTACCGCCACCTGCTCAGACTGAGCTACCGCTGGCACATGGACCACCCCGCCGGCGAGGTGATCTCCGCCCTGACCAACTTCTCCTGGGCGTTCGTCGAGATGATCGACTCGTTCTCCTGGGGCCTACTCCCCACCGCGGTGGTCATCCTCAGCGCCATCACCGTGCTGGCCATCTTCGCCTGGCCGGCGGCCATCGCCATGCTGGCCATGGTGGGCGGGTTTGCCCTGGTCCTGGCCCGGCGCCTGCCCAAGGTGCGGGACGCATCGGAGGAATTCGAGAACTTCCACTCCAAGGCCACCGGGGTGATCTCGGACACGGTGAGCAATCTCATGACCGTCCGCACCGCGGCGGCCGAACCGCAGGAGAAGGTGAGGGTGGAGCGGATCACCCGCCAGTCGGTCGATGCCGACCTACGGGCTCGGTCCATCTTCATGAAGACCCAGCTCCAGCTCGAGGGTTCTATCATCATAGGGACATTGCTCGCCCTCGTCGCCGGAACGGTGATGGCGGCCCATCACTGGGCCGCCACGGCGGCGATCTACCTGATCCTCTACTACTCGGCCCAGGTGGCGTTCAGCATGGAGCAGTCCTTCGAGCACCTGCGCTCGGTGTCCCGCTCCCTCGGCCGGGCGGCCAAGTTCACCGCCATCTCCGGGGCCGAGGTAGAGATCAACAACGCACCGGCGGCCAGGCCCCTCCGGGTCCCCAGCGGAAGGGTGGAGTTCGATCACGTCGAGTTCGCCTACCGCCACCGCGACCGACTCTTCGACGACCTGACCCTCAGGGTCGCGCCGGGGGAGCATGTGGCCCTGGTCGGGCCGTCGGGCTCCGGGAAGTCGACCCTGTCGAAGTTGCTATTGCGGTTCATGGATGTGGGCGGCGGCCGCGTGCTGATCGACGGCCAGGACATCCGGGACGTCACCCTGGCATCGCTGCGGTCCAACGTCTCCTACGTTCCCCAGGACCCCCAGCTCCTGCACCGCACCATCGCCGAGAACATCTGCTACGGAATGGACCGGGTGGACGACGATGTGGTGGAAGAGGTCGGGAAGGCCGCCCACGTCGAGGAGTTCGTCTACGCCCTCCCCGACCGGTACGGCACGGTGGTGGGCGAGCGGGGGCTCAAGCTCTCCGGAGGTCAGCGCCAGCGGGTCGCCATCGCCCAGGCCATGGCCAAGCACGCCCGCATCCTGGTGCTCGACGAGGCGACCAGTGCGCTCGACTCCGAGTCGGAGCATCTCGTCCAAGAGGCGCTGTGGCGGCTGATGGAGAGCTCGACGGCCATCGTGATCGCCCACCGCCTCTCCACGATCGCGCACATGGACCGCATCGTCGTGTTCGACGAGGGCAGGATCGTGGAGGAGGGAACCCACCGCCAGCTCCTGCGCCAGGATGGCTCCGGCATGTACGGCCGGCTCTGGCAGCACCAGTCCGGAGGGTTCCTGGTGGCTTGACGTGACGGCCGAGTGCCTACCGGTCCTCGACCTCGACCCAGGCCCGCTCGGCGGCGGATCTGCGTATGGCGTCGAGTACCGCCACGTCCTGCACCCCGTCGGCGAAGGTGGCGGCGCTGGGCCCGGGGGGTGGAGTCCGGCCCTCCATCCGGCAGCGGAGCACCTCGGCAAGCCGCGTGTAGGGACCGAAGTCCATGCCGTGGGAGATCATCCGCTCATAGGCGGTGCCCACCAGCCCGTCCGGCAACGTCGGGCCTCCCCCGGTGGGCAGATCCTCCCCCACCGGAAGCGTGCGGGTGCCGTGGCCGTCCGCCACCCGCACGGTCGAGCCCACCCCCTCGATCCACGCCGTCCCCCTCGATCCGATGACCCGGGTGACCACGAGGGGAGGTCCCCAGTCGCCGGAGGTGCTCTGCATGGTGCCGACCACGCCCGAACGCATCCGGAAGTGCACGACGAAGGCGTCCTCGGCCGACATGGCCCGGTCCGCCACGTGTGGAAGAGAGGCGCTCACTGACTCGAACTCGCCCAGGGTCACCCGGATCTGGTCGATGACCTGCGAACCATGGGCGCCCAGCCATCCGCCGCCCTGGTCGGTATCGGCCCACCAGTCGGGAACCTGGGCCGACTCGTCGGCGAGCAACGGGACGTGGAGCAGGATCGTCGCCATCCGGGGGTCACCGATCTCGCCGTCGGCCACGGCGCGGGCCAGGGTCGCCTGCCCTGGGTCCCAGCGGAACTCGCACCCGAGCAGGTGGACGATCCCCGCCTCTTCGGCGGCCGCCAGCACCGTGCGGCCCTCGGCGGCGTCGCGGGAGAAGGGCTTTTCACAGATGATGTGCTTCCCGGCGGCCGCCGCCGACAGGGCGATCTCCGCGTGGGTGTGGGGCGGGGTGGCGATGGTGACGGCGCCCACATCCTCGAGCTGCAACGCCTCTTCCACCGAGGTCAGGCTCAACGGGATGTCGAAGATGCGGGCCCGCTCGGCGGTCTTGTCCGGATCCCGGCCCACCAGGGCCACCACCTCGAGCCCGGCGGCCCGTAGGGCTCGGACGTGGGTGAAGCACCCGAACCCGGTCCCGACGACGACCACGCCGTTCACCGGGTCCCCGCCAGCACCGCTCGGGTGGCCTCGGCCGCAGCTCGGGCCGCTTCGGCGGCCGGGCGCTCGTGCAGCGAGTCGGAGAACACCTCGACGCCGATGGGAGCCGAGGTCCCGCTGTCGGACAGCGCCCGCACCAAGCCGGACAGGTCGAACTCGCCGTCGCCCGGCAGGGTCCGATGGTGCAATGTGGCGTCGACCAGGTCGGGCTCGGGCGCCATCGGGCCGTCGTCGAGTTGGATCCCCGTGATCAGACGGCCGGGAACCGTACGCAACTCGTCGACGCCCACCCCGGAGCGGACGAGGTGCCACGCGTCGATGTTCAGACCCCCGTTCGGACGGTCGGCCAGTTGCACGATCGACAGTGCCGTCCGGAGATCCGGGATCTTCGACCAGGGAAGCCATTCGATGTGCACGAGCAGGTCGTGCTCGGCCGCCCTTTCGCACAGGCCGGCGAAGGCCTCGGCGGCGGCATCGACGTCCCACGACCCGCCGAAGACGTCGACGGCGTTGACGGACCGGGCCCCGAGGGCGTCGGCCACGGCGAACAATTCGGTCTCACCGAAGCGAAAGACGTCCTCGCTGTCCAGCTCGGGCGCGATGTGGATCTCCGAGGCCCCGGGCAGCCACCACCAGGCCGGGTCGATCTCACCGACGGCCAGACCGTGATCGGCCAGCATGGTCCGCATGTCCGAGTCACTGAGGCCCTCGGCCCGGGCCGCGGCGTAGTCGCGGCCCCACATCGAGATGCCGGCGAAACCGGCGCCCGAGGCGGCCGACAGCCGCTCGGCGAAGGGGGTGCCGCGCCTCAAGGTCCCCGAGCACAGCACCAGGTCGTCCGGACCCATCAGTATCCCTCCACGGTGTCTACCAGGCCCAGGAGCTCTCGCCCCGAGCGGTACCGGACCAGATTGTCCACGAACAGCTCCAGGGTTCGACGCAGCGTCCGGGGCGAAGACCACGAGATGTGCGGCGAGAGCCGGACCAACGGGTGTCGGTAGAGCGGGTGCCCACCCGGCAGGGGCTCGGGCTCGACCACGTCCAGTGATGCCCGGCCCAGCCGGCCGTGGCCGAGGGCCCGGAGGAGCGCATCCTGGTCCACGAGCGACCCCCTCGAGACGTTGATGAGGTGCGCACCGGATTTTATGTGGCGCAACGCCGAATCGTCGATGAGCCGGCTTGTGGCGGCGGTCGCCGGCGCCGCCACCACGACGTGGTCCGAACACCGGAGAAGCGACGGCAGGTCCGGGCAGATGGTCACACCCGCTACCGGCGAAGGCCGCATACGGCGGCGGATCCCGACCACGTCCATGTCGAAGGCCATCCCACGTCGTGCCACCTCGGTCCCGATGGCCCCGAGGCCGACGATGCCCAGCGTCCGCCCTTCGAGCCCTCCGAGGCCGGCGGTGTTCCACTGGGCCGGCGGTTCGGTGATCCACGACTCGGGGAGGTGCTTCTCGAAGGCGAGCATGACGGCCAGCACGAACTCGGCGATGGCCGGGGCGCCGGCGCCCCGGGAGCAGGTGAGCGTCCGGTCGCCCACGACGTCCATGGGGAAGCCGTCGATGCCGGCACCGAGGATGTGGACCCAGTCGATCCCGTCGGACAGCGCGTCGGCGATGACCGGGGCGTCGTCGGCCAGTGTCACGAGCACATCCGCCTCGGCCGCGGCTTCCGGGGTTCCGGCCGGGACCAGATCCACGTCCGGGAGCGCCGACTGGAGACCCTGCATCATCAGCTCCCCGAAACGGCCCCCGTGGACGGCCACCGCCGACCGGGTCACGTGGCCAGGACGTCCTTCAGCACACCCGGAGCGTGGACCGCGGCCAGATTGTCATCGAGGTACCGGGGAGCCTCCTCGGTCTCGATGAACCATCCGGTCGGGCACATGGTGAGGATCTCGACGAAGGAGAAGCCGGCACCCCGGGTCTGCACCTCCAGGGCCCGGAGTAGGAGCTTCTTGGTCCGGGCCACGTTGCCGGCGCTGTTGACCGCCCCCCGGGCCACGAAGCCGGCCCCATCGATCTGCGCCAGCAACGAGCTCAACAGGATGGGCCGACCGTGCCGGGCGGCGTCGCGTCCTTCAAGACTCGTCTTGGTGCGCTGACCGAGGACAGTCGTGGCCGTCATGTGGCCGCCGGTCTCCCCGAACACGCCGTTGTTGAGCATGATGCAGGTGACGTTCTCGCCGCGGGCTGCGGTGTGCAGGACCTCCTGGAGGCCCTCGCTGACCATGTCCCCGTCCCCCTGGATGGTGAGCACGATGGTTTCCGGCTTGGCCCGCTTGACCCCGGTGGCGACGGATGGCGCCCGTCCGTGCAGGGCCTGAAGCACCTCGATGTCCAGATTGTTGGAGAACGCCGTATAGCAGCCGATCCCGAACACGGCGATCGCCCTGCCGACGAGGTCGAGCTCGTCGACGGCCTCCATGGCGCAGCGCATGGCCACCGGTTCCCCACAACCGGGACAGAGATGGTGGGCGCCCACGTCGATGAGGGCGGGCACGAAGTCGTCGACCAGACGCGCCGGCACGCTCGGCGGCCGGTCGGTGGGCACGAACCCGGTCATCGGCCGACGAGCTCCTCGATCCGGGCCTTGAGGACGCCGACTTCCAGGTCGGGCGCGATCCCGAAGCCGGAGCTGTCGAGGCTCAGCCCCCCGATGAAGTGGACGGGTGCCGTGCCGAGCACCGCCAGCCTCACGTCATCGAGCATCTGGCCCTGGTTGTTCTCGTACACGGCCACCGAGCGGGCGCCCCGGGCCGCTTCGGCCACGAGCTCCGAGGGAAACGGGAACAGCGTGACCGGTCGCACGTACCCGACGGCCGCTCCCTCACTCCGGAGCTGGCGGACGGCGGCCCTCACGTACTTCCCCGGCGTTCCGAAGGCCACCACAACCACCTCGGCATCATCGGCGAACGCCACCTCGGCCAGGGGCTCGACGTGGCGCACCATCTCGCTGGTGGCGGCGGCGCAGGCTGCGTAGTGGCGTGAGAGGTCGTAGCCGACGTCGTCGCGTTGCTTGTCGGATCCGAGGAAGGAGACCAGCTTGGCCTGCCCGGTCCCGCCCGTGGACCCGTCGAGGGCCCATTCGGGTGTCGCCCGGGGACTCCCGGCGGGGATGGCCACCGACCGCGCCGTGTGGGCCAGGTAGTAGTCGCCCATGACCAGGACCGGGTTGCGCCACCTCTCCGCCAGGTCGAAGGCCAATCCGATCAGCTCCACCGCCTCGGCGGCATCGGCGGGAGCGAGGACGATGTGGCGGTAGTCCCCGTGCCCGCCGCCCCGGGTGGCCTGGTAGTAGTCGCCCTGGGCCCGGGCCATGTTGAGGACGACCAGGGGAAGCCGGGCCAGGGTCGCCTCGGCCAGGGATTCCTGCATCAGCGAGAGCCCCTGCCCGGTCGAGCCGGTCGCCGCCGGAGTGCCGGTGGCGGCCGCACCCCATGCCATTCCGACGGCTTCGATCTCGCTCTCGGCGTTCATGCAGACCCCTCCGACTTCGGGGAGCTTGCGGGCCATGTGCTCGAGGACCTCGGTGAAGGGTGTCATCGGGTAGCCGGCGAAGAAGCGGCACCCGGCGGCGATCATCGCCTCGGCGATGGCCTCGCTTCCCTGCATTAGTCGCGCTCGGGCCGGCGGTGCCGAGACCGACCCGGTCATCTCGGGACCTCGGCCGGTGTCTCGTACTTGTACACCTGGAAGACGAAGTCGGGGCAGATCTGCGAACAGGCCTTGCACCCCGTGCACCCGGGGACCAGCCGGGGATAGCGGTAGCCCCGGGAGTTCACCTCGTGCTCGGTCATGGACAGAACCCCCGGCGGGCAGGCGTCGATGCACAGATTGCACCCCTTGCAGGCTTCGACGTCGATGACCAGGGACCCCCGGGTCAGCGCCGTCGGAGGAGGGCTCACCGGGCCGCCTCCACGGGGGCGGGCCATGCCGGCACAGCACCATGCGGCACCGAGTCGAAGCCGACCCGCAGTGCCCGTTCGTTCAGCTCCACGTGTTGGGCCCGGTACCGGGGCAGCGATGCACTCGAGGCGGTCACCAGCGAGGGGAGCTGGACCAGCCCGGTGGCGGCCGCATAGGCGGCGACCATGACCATCGACCCGGTCATGACATGGCCGACCTCGGCGCCCATGTCCGATGCCGGAACCTCAAAAACGGTGCAGCCCTCACCGGTCAGGCGCTCGGCGAGCGGCCCGTGGTCGGCGACCACGGTGCTGTTGACGAAGACCACGCTGCCCGGTCGCAGGCACGCCAACGCATGACGGGCGTGCTCGTGGTGCATGAGAATGGCCGACCAGGTCGCCCCTACGGTGGGGGGTGCAACGATTGCGCCGTCGGCGATGACGATGGTCGACTCCGTCGACCCTCCCCTCATCATCCCGCCGTAGCTCCCGAACACCTGCGCCTCGCGGCCTTCGTCCACCGCGGCACGGGCCACCACCGCCGCAGCCAGCTGGATCCCCTGGCCCCCGATGCCCGTGATGATCAACTCCCGCTCCACAAATCAGTGATCTTAAGCTCACAGAACAGTGTTCTGCAACTCAGCCGTCGGCCATCTGCTCGGCGAGAAGGCGCCGCTGGACCTGGCCGGTCGAGGCGGTGCGGGGAAGGGCGTCGACGATGTGGAGGCGGCGGGGATGCTTGAAGGGGGCGAGGCGGCCCGAGCACTGTCCCCGCAGTGAGTCGAGGGTGGGCGTCGGCGCGTCCGGGGCGGGGACGACGACGGCACAGACCAGCTCACCCCAGGAAGGATCGGGCAGGCCGATGACGGCCACGTCGCGGACCCCCGGGTGCTGGGCCAGGACCGCCTCGACCTCGGCAGGCACGACGGTCTCCCCGCCGGTGCGGACCAGGTCCCCGGTGCGCCCGACGATGCTCAGGTAGCCGTCGCCGTCCTCCTCGGCCAGGTCGCCGGTCCGGTACCAGCCGTCCACCAGGCACGCCTCGGTTGTTTGCGGATCGTCGAGGTATCCGTCGAACAGCGCCGCGCTCGTGGCCCACAGCTCTCCGTCCTCGGCCAGCCGGACACTGACGCCGGGTGCCGGGGGCCCGCAACTCCCCGGCTTCCGCCCGATGTCGACGTGGTCGAGGAAGGCCACGCTGCCGGCCTCGGTCGACCCGTAGAAGACCCGGAGGTGGGCCCGGGGAAGGGTGCGTTCGATGGCGGTCAGCAGTTCGGGCGGTGTCTGCGAGGTCCCGGTGTCGGCAAACCGGATCGTCGACAGCGACCCGGCACCCGATGAGGCGGCGTGCTCGATGATCCGCAGCCAGACCGCCGGTATGCAGTTGAGCCGGCTCGCCTGGTGCCGATCCACCGTCTCGCAGATCTCACCGGCATCGGCTGAGTCGAGGAGGATGACCGTGTCGCGGGCCTGCCACTGCTGCAGGGCGATGGTCCACGCACCCATGTGGAACAGCGGATACGGGCAGACCATGGCCCCACGGGGCTCGAGCAGGGCTCCGGGGTGGGTGCGCAGGTAATTGGCCTGGTGGGAGAGGACCACGCCCTTGGGGCTGCCGGTGCTCCCACTGGTGAAGAAGACGACATGGGGGTCCCGCCCGGAGATCTCGGCGCCGGGGACCGGGGAATCGTCGTGGGTCGCGGCCAGCTCGCCCAGGTCGTCCAGGGTGATGGCCGGCGGGGCACCCGTCGGCAGGTCACGATCCGAATCCGTGACCAGCAGATCCGGAGAGCACGCGGCCAAGATCCCCGCAGCTTCATTCCGTCCCAGCAGGCCGCTGATCGGGAGGAACACGCCACCCAGCTTGGCCAGCGCCGCGAACAGCGCCACGCCGTCGAGATCGGTCACGCACCACAGCACCACCCGGGACCCGCGTCCCACTCCCATCGACCGGAGCGCCCGGGCCCACCGGTTGGCCCTCGAGTCAAGTGCGGCGAAGGTGACCGATCGGGTGCCCAGCACCGCGGCCACCCGGTCGGGGACGGCCCGGGCGGCGTTGGAGAAGATGTCACCGATCACCAGGTTGTTGGTCATCATCGTGCGCCTACTTCACTGCTCTTGCTGGCGGAGAACACTGATCTTAGAGTGGAGGAACGACACGCTGCAGCGTTCGGCGCGTCGAGAAGGAGCACCATGCCACGATTGACCGAGACCCTGGCACGAAGGGCGGTCGAGCGCTCGTACGCCGATCGGGAGGCCGAGTACGCGCAGGAGATGCACCGGATCATGGAGGCGACCTACGAGTTCATCGAGCAGACCGGCAGCCTCGAACCGTCGCTCCGCGACATCCTGGAGCACACCGGTCTCTCGACCCAGGGCTTCTATCGCTACTTCCGGTCGAAGGACGAGCTCATGCTGGTCCTGCTCGACGATGGACGTCGGCGCCTGGTGGAGTACCTCTCCAGCCGGATGCAGGCGGCATCTTCCCCGCCTGCGAGGGTCCGGGCCTGGATCGAAGGTGTGCTGGCCCAGGCCTCGAACCCCCGCGCCGCCACCCGCACACGGCCGTTCGTGGCCAATGAGGACCGCCTGTCGGAGCTGTTCCCCGACGAGCAGCGGGAATCGGTCGACCTGCTGGTCGACCTGTTGGCCGACGCGCTGTCCACCGTTCATCCCGCGGCACCGAAGGCCAGGACCCGCCGGGATGCCGTGGCCGTCTACCGCCTGGTGTTCGGCACCCTCCACTCGCATCTGATCCTGCGCACCCGGCCGTCACCGTCGGAGATCGGGCACGTGGTCCGGTTCGCCCTGCTGGGGGCCGGCATCAGCCCGGAGGGGGGAAGGTGACCGAGTCGCGATGGGGAGACGTCGGGACCAGGCTCCTCCTCGAGAACGACCGGGTGCGGGTCTGGGAGGTTCGCCTGGCCCCTGGTGAGGAAGGCGAAGTCCACCGCCACCTGCTCGACCATCTCCTCGTGCAGGTGTCCGGCGACCGGATCGCGGTGGTTCCCGAGCCGGACTCCGAAGGGCCCTTTCGGGAGTATCTCGAGGCAGAGGTCATACCCGGCGCGGTGGTCGAGGTGACGCGGGGAGGAATCGAGACGGCCCGCAATGTCGGGAAGCAGCCATATGTCGAGGTGGTCATCGAGCTGAAGGACACGAACCCGGACTGATGACCGGGCTCGCCCTCACGCTCGGCGCAGCCTCCTTCCTCGCTCGCTAACGTTCGTGGACGGCCACCCCACAGAGCACGGTGCCATGCCTGATACCCCTGGTAAGCCCATTGCAAGGGAAGCGGTCCGGGTGCTCGTCCTTTCGGCGTCGTTGCGCCGACAGTCGTTGAACGCCCGGCTCGCCGATCTCGTCGGTCGGTGCCTCGAGGCGAATGGATCCACGATCACGGTGAGTTGCATGGCGGAGTTCGACATGCCCGCCTTCGACCAGGATGCCCAGGACGACCAGGGGTTCCGGCCCGGGCCGACACATTGCGAGGGATGCTGGAGGCGAATGACGCGTTCGTGGTCGTCTCGCCGGAATACAACGCCTCGATGCCCGGCTCCCTCAAGAACGCCATCGACTGGCTGTCGCGCTTTCACCCGCAACCCTTCAACCAGCGCCAGTACCTGCTCCTGTCCGCCTCACCTTCGATGGCAGGCGGCAACCGCGGCCTTGGTCCCTACGGGTCCCGCTCGAGCACCTCGGCAGCCGCGTCTACCCCGACATGTTCTCCCTGGCCCAGGCGCTCAAGACCTTCGACGATGACGGAACCCTGGCCGATCGGGAGCTGCACCGCCGCCTGGATCAGACCCTCGTCGTCTTTATGGACCTGGTCGAAGCCTCGAAGCACTATCCCTGTGCCAAGCGGGCCTGGGTGGAGTTCCTCTGCGAAAGCCCGACCCCGCCGTCGATCGCGTCGACCCGTAGGACGACACGAGGGTGATGCCTCCCTCGGGCGCGGCTTCGAACCGCTGCTCCCGTGTGGGCGCTTGGTCCGCAGGCGATCGCATGCGTAGCCTTGGACGGTGAGCAACACCGAGGAGCCGCGTATGGAGAGTGGACCACAGGTTCCGGGCAATGCAGCCTCCGAGATGTGGCCGTCGCTGCCCGTCGACGAGTGGGTCGCCACCCGCGACACTCTTCAGCTTTGGACTCAGATCGTCGGCAAAATCCGCATGTCCCACTCACCTCTGCTCAACCACTGGTGGAACGTGCCTTTGTACGTGACCGCCCGCGGGCTCTCGACCTCTTTGATGTGGTCCGGCGACGGGCGGGGGCTCCAGATCGATTTCGACTTCGTGGAGCACCAGTTGTGCATCGTTGCTTCCGATGGCACCCGTCGCACCGTTGCACTCGAGCCCCGGTCGGTGGCCGACTTCTATGCCGAGATGATGAACAAGCTCGATGAGCTCGGAATCCAGCCTGCCATCTCGACCATGCCGGCCGAGATTGCCGGAGCCATCCCGTTCGACGAGGACCACGTCCACGCCTCGTACGACCGGGACCAGGTTGAGCGATTCTGGAGGCTGTTGATCAGGACCAGTCAGGTCTTCCATGAGTTCCGGACCACCTTCGTGGGCAAGTCGAGCCCGGTGCACCTCTTTTGGGGTGCACTCGACCTGGCGACGACCCGGTTCTCCGGCCGAGGGGCTCCGCCCCATACCGGTGGAGCACCACACTGCCCCCCGCATGTCATGCTCGAGGCATATTCGCAGGAGGTGAGCAGCGCTGGCTACTGGCCCGGAGGGGCGACCGAAGGGGCGTACTACTCCTACTCCTATCCCGAGCCGGCCGGTTACCGCGACGCCCCGATCTCTCCCCGCGAGGCTTCCTACAACACTGATCTAGGAGAGTTTGTCCTTCCCTACCAGGTCGTGAGAACGGCCGATGATCCCCATGCAGCCCTCCTCGAATTCCTTCAGAGCACCTATGAGGCAGCGGCCGATCGGGGAGGATGGGACCGGCACGCTCTGGAACGACCGCCGCCGTCGTGGACCCGGAACCGGGTAGCGCTCCCCGGCGCTTTGCTCCGGAACGCCCAGCCGGTGGATCGAAAGGACGGATCCCGGTGAAGCTGGACTTGGATGGGAAGGTGGCGATGGTGACCGGCTCCAGCCGCAGGCTTCAGCCTTTTGTGTGCCTCTGGACGAAGGAGAGCGCCGTGTCGGCAACTTCCCTCCAGCCGTGGTCGATCGTGAGCGAGTGGCCGCGATCGGGGATCTTGACGATCTCGGTCACCCCTGGATTGCGCTTCTGCTTCTTGTAGGAGGCGTTGGCGATCGCCCAGGGCACGGTGTTGTCCTTCTCACCGTCGATGATGAGCAGCGGGCCGCGATCGGGATTCTTCGACCTGACCTTCGCCTCCGTCCAGGGGTTGAGGTTCGCCGTAGCGGCTTGGAACAGCGGGACGCCCGACCCCGGCACGGCGTAGGTGGCGTAGAGCTCCTTGGCCTCGTCCTCGCTGACCGCGTTGGCAAAGGCGAAGCGGAACTGATCGTAGGTCAGGGGGACGGCGCGTCCGTGGTTGGCTGGGTTGCCAATGACAGGCGCCGCCGACTTGAGGGCGGAAATCGGGAGCGGGAGCACTCCGCGGAACGGCGCGGGGTCAATGGCCACCGCCGCCGCAGACAGCCCGCGACCGGCAAGGATCTGGGTGAGCAGACCGCCGAAGGAATGCCCGACAATGGCGGGCTTCGTGGTGAGTTTGGAGATCACGTATTCGAAGTGATCGGCAATCTGGCCGATGGTCTTGTGGGCCATGACCTCTCGATGCCTCTTCGCATCCTCGACGATGTTGGGATCATCGGGCCAGCCAGGTGCCAGGGTCGCGTATCCGGCCTCTTCGAATACGGGCCGCCAGCGGTCCCAACTGCTAGGTAGGAGCCAGAGACCGTGGACGAAAACGACGGGGGTCCTCCCCGAGCCGTTGGCCTGCTCGACCTGCTCTGACTCATAGTCCGTGAGATCTGCCACAGCGCCACCTCCCCTGTTGTGCCGCCCTCTTCGGCTCACAGCATGAGACCCCGGTCGATACCCGGTCAATTTGTCCGCCCGTTCCTCTGCGAAGGTCTGGCGGTCACCCCACCCGAACTCCGAGACGATTCGGACCCCAAGGTCCCGATCGCGCAGAGGCTCCAGCGCCTCGGCCAGCGCCTCGCACGGTCAGCCGGGGAGACTCTCCACGGTTCCGTCGGCGATGGCGGCCACCAGCTGGGCGTGGTCGCGCTCGTTCTGCTGGGCGTACTCACGGGCGAACTGGGCTACCGCGTCGGCGAACTTCGAGCCCTTGCCGATGTAGCCACCGATGGTCACCGGGTCGCCCGTGCGGGCATGGGCTCGTGCCAGGGTCTCGCCACAGGCAGTAGCGAACTCGACAAGGCGGGGGGCGATGAGCTCGGTGGTCGGGATGATCTTCATGTCGCGGAACTGG
>DATBOO010000091.1:0-15074 GCA_036553725.1 Acidimicrobiales bacterium
TACGAGTGGCCGATCCTGAAGGCGTTAGTGCGCTGAACGGATGGGAGGTTTACGAACGGGCTCTTTACGGAGACCACCCGGAGTTGTACTCCATCGAGGCGTCTGAGTTCGAGCCGCCGAACGGTGCGTTCTTCGTGGTGATCTTTGATGGCTTGACCGTTGCTGGAGGCGGAATTCGACGAGTGTCTCCGGATGTTTGCGAGGTCAAGCGGATGTGGACCGCTCCCGACCAGCGAAGGAAGGGACACGCGTCGGTCATCCTCGATGCCGTCGAGGAAGAAGCACGAAAGCTCGGATACTCAACTCTGTGTCTTGAGACGGGACCTGCACAGCACGAAGCCCTGGCGCTATACGAGAAGCGCTATCGCCGGATCCCGGCGTATCACTACGATGACGCGATCGCCTTCGGGCATTCGCTGCAATGAGACGGCGGTCGCCCTGAGCGAAGTCTCCTTGCCACGAACTGACCGGTGGATGCCCGTCCCTTGGTCTGGAGCCGATGCTGGTTAGCCAGCAACCATCACCAACCAGGGGACGGCTCAGGTGGATCCCTCGGGGCCTGAACCTCTCGCGGAACAGGGCCCTCATGGGCGTTGAGACGGGAGCCGGCTGTTGGTGCGGAAGGCCCCCTTGACGCGCTACGAGCCAAATCGGAGTTTGCTCGTCCCATCGGCACCTCGCCACCGAACCAGGCTGGTTAGCGGACCTTCGAACCGCTAGGTAGAGTTCGACGATCGTTCCGGTGCCCAATTCAAAGATCAGTACCTCGCCAGAGTCGGGGGAGAGGGGTGCCATCGTGGCTTCGGTGGTCATCCTCGGCTACCGGTCAGCGGGGGCCCTCGAGCGATGTCTGTGCGCCCTGGCGACGCATCGCTCGACCCACCGTTTCGAGACCATCGTCGTACTGAACGGCGCTACGGGGGACGTCGTCGAGGTGGCCGAGAGACACGCCGAGGTTGCGGTGGTTCGGTCGGTCGCCAATAGGGGTTTCGCGGGAGGGTGCAACCTGGGTGCGTCCAAGGCCAGCGGGAGGTATCTGGTCTTCCTGAACGACGATGCCGTGGTCACCGAGGGCTGGCTTGACGGCCTGGTTCACCTGGCCATCACGCAACCGCGCTCGGGGGCAGTTTCGAGCTTGGTCCTGGACCACCAGGACAAGATCCTCGAGTTCGGGGGAGGAATGGACCATCTGGTCCCCAGCGCCCTCGAACGGGGTGAGAGCCAGTACCGAGCCGAGTTGGTGGGGCCCCAGCTGGTCGCTTACGCCAGTGGATGCTCCCTCCTGGTCGAGCGGGACCTCTTCGAGTCGCTCGGTGGTTTCGACGAGCGGTTCTATCCGGCCTACTTCGAGGATGCCGACCTTTCCCGTCGCATCTGGGACGTCGGTCGAGTTGTCGCTGTCACGCCGGCCTCCATTGTGCGCCATGTTGAATCGCACTCGACGAACAGCATCCTGAAAGAGGTCCTGTTCGATGCTTCGAGGGATACCTTTGAAAGCAAGTGGTCGAGCTCGCCTGACATGGGCCTGGCTCTACCGGAGCCGTTGCCCAGGATTGTCTACGTTGACGACTGTGTCCCGAGGGCCCAGTCGGGATCTGGGCTGGGTCGAGCGCGAAGCGCCATTGAGGCATTTGCATCTCGAGGCGTCTTCGTCCAGATGGTCCCGGTAAACGACCGGTACCGGCCATTTGACCTCGACCGATCGCTGCGCTCGGCGGGCGTGACCAAAGTGAGGACGGGCCGAGATCTCGACCACCTGCCGCGCCCCCTTGCCGTCGTGGTCTCGCGACCCCACAACTTCCGGACCGCTCAGGAGATCGCACGACTCTGGGATGACGTCCCTCTGATCTACGACGCTGAAGCGCTCTTTTCGGCCCGCATCCGGTCGCAGATGCTCTTGCCCGACTACGAGGATCGTCACGACGAACTCGCGGCGGACCTCGCCTCCCTGATCAAGAGCGAGGAGTCGATCGCACAAGAGGCAGATGCGATCGTGGCCATATGCCAGCAGGAGGCGACCTGGTTCCGAGAGCGCGGCAACCCCACCGTACGGGTCCTCGACCCGTTCCCGGATCGGTGTGACCCAGGGAAGGCAGGATTCGCCGAGCGATCGGACGCGGTGTTCGTTGCGGGGTGGATGGCAGGCGGTGACAGTCCCAACGCCGACGCCGTTCGGTGGTTGGCCAAAGAGGTGATGCCGAGGCTCGAGGAGACCGCCCCTGACCTCGTCATCCAGGTGACCGGGAGCGCGCCACCAATGGACCTGCTCCGACTGCAATCGAAACACCTCCGTTTCATCGGAGAGATCCCCGATCTTGCCGCCTTACTGGACGTCTCGAGGGTGGCGATAGCTCCCATCCGCTACGGAGCAGGGGTCAAGTTGAAGGTGGTTGACGCGTTGGCGCGGGGGCTCCCGGTGGTGGCCACGGCGAACGGGTCCGAAGGACTTTGTCAATCATGGCGAGTGGGAGTGGCGGTGGCTGATGACCCATCCGAGTTCGCGGCCCAGCTGTCTTCGATCGCCAATGATCCTGCCACCTGGGCCTCGTTCCGGGTGCCGTTGGTGGCGAGGTGCGACCGGCATACCTCCGATCTGGCCGGTGACTGGGCAGAAGTCGTCGACCTCGCATCGAGGACCAAGGCCGGCCCGCGCCCACCGGTGCTCTCCTGATGTCCGAAGGTCCCGACGGGGCACAGCCCGACCTGGGAGCGAAGTCGTCGGGGGCAGATCTCGAGGCGAAGGTCGCTGACCTCGAAAGCAGGCTCGAGGACGCCTTGAGGCTCAAGCGTGAGGTCGAGACGCAGGCGGAGATCATACGCGTTCTGACCCGACGTGCCGATGACGAACGGCGGCGCGCGGAACAGATGGCCCACCCGCTCAGGACTCTCCGATCCAAGCTGATCTACCACACGAAAGTAGCGGTATACCGAGAGATCCACTCGTCGGCCAGATGGCGAAGGACCGTCGAGGGGCGATATCGCCGGAAAGGAGCTGAGGGCGTTCCTGTCGACCGGTCCACTCCCCGTGCGAGTCCGAGCCCCTCCGGCCAATCCGGAGAAACATTCAAGGTTGAAGACTCTCCGGATTGACGCAGCAGCTGGGGGCGAGATTGTCCTGTACCGGGCTCCACCTCGGCCGAACCCGAGTGCAGTAGCCCCATAGCAACGATGATTCCGGGTCGGCAGGCGGACCGGGTGACGAGGTGATGCCCAGGGCCGGGATTTGACGCTCTCGCCAGTTGCGGTCGGCCCTTCCGATGCCCCGGCCTTCGGGGCGGATCTGGACGGGCGGTGGGGCCCGCGGGTCGAGCGCCTCTTCGCCGGGCATCGGACCGGCCGGCGACCCCGGTACGATCGTCCACCATGGCCAGGGCCTACGACGTCAGCGAAGTCGAGAAGAAGTGGCAGGAGCGTTGGGCCGAAGAGGGCACCTACGAGGTGGATTCTGACGATCCGCGCCCTCCCTGGTATGTGCTCAGCATGTACCCGTATCCGTCCGGCCCCGCCCACATGGGCCACGTCCGCAACTACACCTTCGGGGACCTCCTGGTGCGGCACCGCACCATGTTGGGCTACGGCGTCCTGTCCCCGTTCGGATTCGACTCCTTCGGCCTGCCGGCCGAGAATGCCGCCATCAAGACGGGTACCCATCCACGCATCTTCACCGACGCCAGGATTGCCGAACTGAAGGATTCGGTCACCTCGCTCGGAGCCGTTTATGACTGGCGCCGCGAGGTCCGTAGCCACGATCCCGAGTACATCATGTGGAACCAGGCGATCTTCCAGAAGCTGTTGGCCGCCGGCCTGGCCTATCGGGCCACCGCCCCGGTCAACTGGTGCCCCGGCTGTCAGACCGTCCTGGCCAACGAGCAGGTGCTGGCTGACGGCACCTGTGAGCGTTCGGGCGACGTGGTGGTCAAGCGCGACCTCGAACAGTGGTTCTTCCGCATCACCCAGTACGCAGACGAGTTGCTGGCCGGCCTCGACGAGCTCGAGTGGCCCGAACGGGTCAAGACCATGCAGCGCAACTGGATCGGCCGATCGGAGGGGGCCGAGTTCGACCTGGTGGTCGAGGGCCGGGACGGCTCGGACGGCCGCGAGCCCTTGGCGCTGCGGGTCTTCACCACCCGCCCGGACACCTCATTCGGCATGACCTACGCGGTGGTGGCCCCCGAACATCCTCTGGTCGACGCCCTGACCACAGCCGAGCACCGCGCCGATGTCGCCGCGCTGCGGTCCAGGGCCGAGGCCAGCACCGATGTCGAGCGGATGTCCGAGAGCGGTCCGCTGAGTCTGGTCAAACGAGGGGTGTTCACCGGCTCATCCGTGATCAATCCCTTCACCCGCCGGCCCGTGCCGGTCTATGTCGCCGACTACGTCCTCATGGGCTACGGCACCGGCGCCATCATGGCCGTCCCGGCCGAGGACGCCCGCGACTGGGACTTCGCCCAGGCCTACGGGCTGCCCGTGGTGCGTACCGTGCAACCGCCGGAGGGCTGGGAGGAGCACGGCGGCCCGGCCGGCGGTCCCGGGGGGGCCTACACCGGCACCGGCGAGAAGATAAACAGCGAATGGCTCAACGGCCTGGACATTCCCACGGCCAAGGCCAAGGCGTCCGAGTGGCTCGAGACCGAGGGGATCGGCGAACGGACGGTCAACTACCGGCTCCGGGACTGGTTGATCTCCCGTCAACGGTTTTGGGGCTGCCCCATCCCGGTCGTCTACTGCCCCGACCACGGAATCTTGCCGGTGCCCCTCGAGCAGCTACCGGTCCTGGCTCCGGACGACGTGGAGTTCCTGCCCACCGGCGAATCGCCGCTGGCCACCAACCCAGAGTTCCTGAACACCACCTGCCCGCGGTGTGGGGGACCGGCCACCCGCGAGACGGACACCATGGACACCTTCGTCGACTCGTCGTGGTACTTCTTGCGGTTCACCGACCCGTGGACGCCGGATGTCCCGTTCGACCCGGAGATCGCCAGCCACTGGATGCCGGTCGACCAGTACATCGGAGGCATCGAGCATGCCATCCTCCACCTCCTCTATGCGCGGTTCTTCACCCGGGCCCTGGCCGACGTCGGGCTGGCCCCCGAGGAGATGCGGGAGCCCTTCGCCCGCTATTACGCCCAGGGGATGATCCGGATGGACGGGACCAAGATGTCCAAGTCCAAGGGCAACCTGGTTGCGCCCTCGTCCTACCTGACCACGGTCGGCGCCGATGCGCTCCGGCTCTTCCACCTCTTCGTCGGGCCCCCGGCGGACGATATGGACTGGACCGAGCAGACCGACAGTGTGATCGAGGGCTGCGGCCGCTTCCTCGATCGGGTCTGGCGGCTGGCCGTGCCCCCCGACGAGCCCGTGCCCCAGACTCGGTCCGGGCCGCTCACCGGAAAGGACGTCGAGGTGCAACGGGCGACTCACCGGCTGATCGACCGGGTCACCCGGGACTTCGAACGCTGGTCGTACAACACCGCAGTGGCGGCCTGCATGGAGTTCGTGAACCTGCTCCACCCCTATGTCCGCGACGGAGGGCAGGTGGAGGTCGTCGATGCGGCCCTCGACACCTTGTTGCTGCTGTTGGCCCCCATGACACCGCACGTGACGGCCGAGGCATGGGAGCGTCGGCACGGCGACCACGTCCACCTGCGTCCGTGGCCGGTGTCGGACCCCGTGCTGGTCGCCGAGGAGTCGGTGACCATGGTCGTTCAGGTCAACGGCAAGGTGCGGGACCGGGTCGAGGTCTCTCCCGAGGTCTCCGAGGCCGACGCCGAGCGCCTGGCCCTGGCGTCAGCCGCGGTCGTCGAAACGTTGGATGGCGCCGCTCCGAAACGGGTCATCGCCCGTCCGCCGAAGCTGGTGAACATTGTCGTCTGACCGGCGGTGCAAGGTACCTACTTGAAGCCGGACAGCACGTCAGCCCAACGCTCGGGCTCCATCGGGTAGGGGGCATAGAAATTGAACCGGTCGACGATTCCCTCGAACCGGCGGCGCACCTGACCGGCGATGTCGTCGATCTCACCGACCACCGCGAACGTGTTCAGCATCTCGTCATCGATGAGCAGGGCCATCTCGTCCCATGCCCCCCGCTTGGACAGGGTGTTGAGCTCGCCCTGGAGGTCACCCCAGCCGTGGAGCTCGAGCACGGGCCGGTAGGCGGGCGTCGACCCGTAGAAGGCCAGCTGGGTCCGGACGGCCTTGGTCGCCGCCGCAAAACCGGCCTCATCGGCGCCGGTGACCACCATGCCCGGATAGGAGATCTGCACCTCGGCTCGGAGCCTCCCGGCGCTGGCCAGGCCCCTCTCGAGCGCCGGCACGGTCACCTCGCGCAGGTACCGTTCCGTGGTGAAGCCGTGGGCCAGTACGCCGTCGGCCACCTCGCCGGCCACCTCGGTCATCTTCTCGCCCACCGCGGCCAGGAATATCCGTGGGTTGCCGAACGGATTGGGCCCGGGATCGAACATGGGCGTCATCAACGTGTGGCGGTAGAACTCTCCTCGGAAGGCCAATCGGCTGCGTCCGGACCAACTGGCCCAGATGGCCCGGATGGCCATGATCAGCTCGCGCATCCGCGGGGCCGGATGGGACCACGTCATGGAGAACCGCTTTTCGATGTGGGGCTTGATCTGCGAGCCGAGGCCCAGCATGAAACGGCCCTCGGACAGGGTCTGGAGGTCATTGGCGAGTACGGCCAGGCTCATCGGGTTGCGGGCGAAGGCCACGGCGATTCCCGTCCCGAGCTGTATACGCTCGGTGTGCTCGGCGGCCAGCACCAAGGGAAGGAACGGGTCGTGGCTCGTCTCGGCTGACCAGATGCCGTCGTACCCGACTCGTTCCGCCAGTCGGGCCGACTCGATCACCTTGCTCGGATCGAATCCGAGCCCTCCGTCTACGTCCATGGGCCACGGTAGCCCGGGGATCCGGTCCGGGGCATCCGACTGGCGGCCACCGGTGGTTGCGCAACGGGGAACGTCTGCCCCACAATTTGACGGTGACAGACATCCCGGTCGGCCGTCGCCCACCCGCGAGCGAACCGGCGCCTTCAAGGACCGTCGAAGCGGGGCCTGTGTCCGTTCCCGATCTGATGGGCATCGACGGCGGCTCGCCCACGGCGGTGACCGATGAGGACCGGACCCGCTACGGGGTCCTGCTTGACCGGGCCGCCGAGCACGGGCTCTTGGCGCCCTACGACTATGAGATCAGGCTGCGTGACCTGGCCTCGGCCACCACGGTCGACCAGATGAACCACATCGTCACCGAACTCCCGGCCTTCACCGCCACCGCCTCTGCCCGTCCGCCCAGGAAGTCCATGCGGGCGAACCCGCCGGTCGAACCGGATCGTCCTCTCGGCGCACCGACCGGCGGCAGACGCAGCCGGAACCCGTGGCTGATGCTGGCGATCCTGGTGATCATTGCCGTCGTCTCGGTGGTGCTGCTGGCGGCCTATGCCCAGCACATGGTCCGGAGCCACAACTCCGGAATGAGCGCGCCGCCGGTGGCGACGCGGCCCCTCAGTGGCCTTCGCCTCTGAGGAACTGCTCGAGCTCAGCGGCGATCTCGTCGCCGCTGGGAACCTCCACTTCGAGCCCCGGGGAGGCGATCTCCTCCGAGTCGAGCGCCGCTTCCAGCCGCCTGACCATCTCGAGGTGTTCGGGGTTCGCTCCGATGAGCTCATTGACCTGTTGCCGTGACGCCTCGCCGGCGCTGCGCAGGGCGGCCGTGTCGAGCACGGTCCCGGTGACGGCGCACAGGCCCTCGATCAGGGCGGCACTGGCCTCGGGGTAGGGCATGGCCGACACATAGTGCGGCACGCGGGCCCATAGCCCGATCACCGGTATCCCGGCATTGCCCAGGGAGACCTCGAGAGCGGCCTGGACGCCGGCGGGCACCTCCAGGGTCCCGCGCACCGTGCCGACCCTGCCGGCCAGTTCTGCCGACTGCGGAGGGACGGTCGAGGCCAGCCGGACGGGCCGGGTGTGGGGAGTAGGTGCCGGAAAGGCCCCCAGTCCGACCACCGTGCGCACCTCGAGGTCCCGGGTCAGCCCGACCACGGCGTCGATGAACGTCGGCCACGAAAAGTCAGGTTCGGGGCCGGTCAGGTACAAGACGTCGGCGCCGACCCGGTCCTTCCCGGCCACCAACCGAATGGCGGGCCAGGTCAACTCGGTGGTGACCCCGTCCTCCAGCCGGGCGATCGGGCGACGAGCCCGCTGGTCGATCAGCAGCTCGGTGTCGAAGGAGGCGACGACCGTGGTCGGTGACGAGGTCAGGAGTTCGGCAATGGCGGCCGACGCACCCATCCCGGCGTCGACCCAACCCTCGAGGGCGATGACCATTACCGGGCGGGAGAGTCGGCCGTCGTCGGGCTCTCCCCACTCCGGGTCGAACTCATACAGCGACGAGGGATCGCGATCGGTCACAGAGACTCCACTTCAGCCAGCGCCCGTTCACCGAGCCGACCGACGTGGGCGGCGAACTGATCGACGCCGGAACGGTCGCCGGCAGCGGCCCCGCCGGCGTAGCGAACATGAACTCCTTGCAGGATACAGGCCAATTTCCAGAAGCCGAACGCCCGGTAGTACGCCACCTGCGACACGTCCCGCCCGGAGGCCAGGGCATAGCGGGCCAGCAAATCCGAGCGTCGCGCGAACCCGGGCAGCGTGGTGGGAGCAACCCCGAGGAGTGCCTGGTCGCCGTCCTCGGGCTCGGCCCAGTACACCGACAGCAGGCCGAGGTCGGCCAGCGGATCCCCCAGGGTGCATATCTCCCAGTCCAGGATGGCGAGCACCCGGCCGGCGTCATCGAGCACCGTATTGTCCAGGCGGTAGTCGCCGTGGACGATGGCCACTCCCTGCTGGTCGGGGATGCGGGCGGCCAGCAACTCGTGCACCCGATCGACGATCGCCGGCCCTGGCTGTCCGTCGAGGGTCGACTGGGTGAACTGCCCGTGCCACCGCTTCAGCTGACGGGCGATGTAGCCGTCCCGTCGGGCGAAGTCACCGAGGCCGACCGAGTCGACGTCCACCGCGTGGAGCTGGGCCAAGGTGTCGATGAGCGAGTCGCCCGCCTGGCCCCGGGCGGCCTCGCTCAGCTGGCGGGCAGCCCGCTCGTCGCGGAGGATGTGGCCGTCGACGAACGACATCAGGTAGAACGGCGCACCGTTGACAGTGTCATCGGTGCACAGCCCCAGAGTGCGGGGCACCGGCACCCGGGTCGGACCGAGGGCGCTGATCACCGTGTGCTCCCGCTTCATGTCATGGGCGGTGGGGAGCACATGGCTGACCGGCGGGCGCCGGAGTGCGAAGGCCTGACCGGCGCGGTCGGTGACACGATACGTGAGGTTGGAGCGACCGCCGGCGATAAGTTCGAAGTCGAACGGCGCTTTGGCGCCCGCGATGTGGGAGGTCATCCAGGCAGTGACCGCATCCCGATCGATTCCCTCGACGGCAACCTCGGCGGTCGGCGGCAGGGCTCCCATGCCATACGACGCTACCCGCGCTGGCTGCCGGCTTCGGGGCAGGCCGGTGCCGGAAGGTTGGACCCCAGCGGGCAGAGGGCGGGGCACCGTCCGGCCGGGAACGGCCTCGGGACGGCAGGCCCGGACCCGCCCGGTGGCCGAAATGGTCCCGGTAGGGTCGTGGAGATGATCGACGTCACCGATGCCACCTTCGAAGCCGAGGTACTCCTCCGGTCCTCCGAGCTCCCGGTGGTGGTCGACCTCTGGGCACCCTGGTGCGGACCGTGCCAGACCCTCGGGCCGATCATCGAGCGGGTGGTCGCCGCCACCGACGGGGCGGTGGCCCTGGCCAAGGTGAATGTCGATGACAACCCGGCCATTTCGGCGAGCTTTCAGGTCCAATCGATACCGGCGGTGTTCGCGCTGAGGGACGGGCAGGTGGTGGACCGGTTCATCGGCGCCCAACCGGAGGCGGTGGTGCAGGAGTTCGTGGCCAGGCTCGCCCCGACGCCCTCCGAAGCCGACCTGTTGGTGGCCGAAGGGGTCGACTCGGGTACCGAGGAGCCGCTGCGTCAGGCACTCGATCTCCAGCCGGATCATGCCGGCGCCATCGGGGCGCTGGCCGCCATGATGATCGAGCGGGGCGAGTCCGAAGAGGCCATCGCCCTCCTCCGTCGGATCCCGGAGACGCCCGAGGTCCGTCGCCTGCTGGCTGAGGCCCGCCTGGCCTCCCAACGGGTCGACGTGGACGGCATCGGGGTCGACGAGCTCCTGGACGGCCTGCTCGACCGGGTTCGCGACCACCCGCCCGCCCGTCAGGAGTTCCTCGACCTGTTGGAGACCCTGGGCCCCGACGACCCTCGAACGACCGAATATCGCAAGGCGCTGGCCGCCCGCCTGTTCTGATGTAGCTCCGCCTGATCGGGCCCCGCCGCAGTGGTGACCGGCCCGGCGTCGCTCGGCGATGCGGGCGGGTAGCGTCCCTGCCGTGCGCGCTACCAGACTGAAGCTCGGCGACCGGAGCTTCGACATCACCGACAGGGCGCTGGTGATGGGCATCCTCAACCGGACCCCTGACTCCTTCTACGACAAGGGGGCGACGTTTGCCCTTGACGATCTCATCCGCCGGGGGGAGAAGCTGGTGCACGACGGGGCCGACCTCCTCGACGTGGGCGGGGTCAAAGCCGGGCCGGGTCCGGCGGTGGACGAGGCCGCCGAGCTCGACCGGGTCATCCCCGCCATCGAGGCGCTCCATTCCCGTTTCGACATCCCCCTGTCGGTCGACACCTGGAGGGCGTCGGTGGCCGGAGAGGCGTATGCGGCCGGGGCGGCGGTGGGCAACGACATCAGCGGCTTCTCCGACCCGGACTACCTGCCGGTAGCGGCGGCGGCCGGCGCCACCGTGGTGGCGACCCACATCCGGTTGGGGCCCCGCATTCCCGATCCGGAGCCCGTCTATGACGACGTGGTCGAGGCCGTGGTGGGCCATCTGCGCCAACGGGCGGGGTGGGCGGCCGCGGCCGGTCTGGCCCCCGATCAGATCGTGCTCGACGCCGGCCTCGACCTCGGCAAGACGGCCGCGCATTCGCTGGCCCTGCTGCGGGCCTCGGACCGGCTCGCCGGAATGGGCCATCCGCTTCTGCTGTCGGCGTCGAACAAGACCTTCCTCGGGGCGGTCCTCGGCCTCGAGATCGGCGAGCGGGGCGAGGCCTCCCTGGCCGCCACTGCCCTCGGAGCCGCCCTCGGGTGCCGCATCATGCGGGTCCACGATGTCGCCGCCCACCGCCAGGTGTGCGAGATCCTCGCCGCCGTCAATGCCGCCCACCACGGTGCTCGCGCACCGGTCGGCCCATGATCCGGCGGGGCCGATGAGCACCACCAAGCCGGCTCCGGCCGCCTCGGGGACCGATCTCCCGGCCCGAGCCGCCGTCTATCTGGTGAAGGGGAATGATCCCGCGCTGATGGCCCAGGCCGCCCACAACCTTACCGAGCGCCTGGTGGGCGGGGGTGATCCGTCGCTGGTGGTCGAGGAGTTCGGGGGACCCGGTGCCGACCAGCTCGACATCGGGCCGGTGATCGACGCATGCACTACACCCCCCTTCCTGGTCGAACTGCGGGTGGTGGTGGTCCGGGAGGCCGGACGGATGACGGCCGGCGATGCCAAGCGCGTGGTGGAGTACCTCGAGGATCCTCTGGCCACCACGGCATTGGTGCTCGTGGGAGGGGGCGGCACGGTCCCGCAGACATTGGCCAAGGCCATCGCCGCCGCCGGTGGCGTCGTGGACACCTCGGTGGGGACGGGTAGGGCAAGGACGCAGTGGCTGGCCGACCGGCTGAAGGCGGGCCCCGTCCGGCTCGAAAGCCCTGCGGTCGCCGAGCTCTCCGAGCACCTCGGCGAGGACATGGGAAGGCTCGAGGGTCTGCTCGACACCCTCGCCTCGGCCTATGGAGAAGGGGCCACCGTGTCGGTCGACGACCTCGGCCCATTCTTGGGAGCGGCGGGAACCCTGGCGCCCTGGGACCTGACCGATGCGATCGACAGCGGGGAGACAGCCAGGGCGCTCAACGTGCTCCACCGGATGTTGGCTGCCGGTGAGTCCCACCCCCTGGTGGTGATGTCCGTCCTCTACCGTCACTACCGTCAGATGCTGCGGCTGGACGGCGCCGGGGCGACCTCGGCCGAGCAGGCCGCACAGATGTTGGGCCTGCGCAGTGCCTTCCCGGCAAAGAAGGCCCTGGCCCAATCGCAGCGATTGGGAACCATCCGCATCGCCCGGGCCATTCGGCTTCTGGCCCAGGCCGATCTCGATGTGCGCGGCACGACCGCGCTGTCGGGGGACCTGGTGCTCGAGGTGTTGGTGGCTCGACTGAGTCGGCTGGTCCGCCAGGGTCGGGCGCGTTAGCGACCGGCGACGCGCCAGGCCGCTGTCCACAGGAATCAGGAGCTGACCGGGTCCCGGCTCTGGTTACCGGCATCGGCGACGTTCTCCGTCCAGTGGAATCCGTCCCAGTAGCGGAACTGGTGTCGCTCGGTGGGATCGTTCTTCCACCCGGCCGGGACGACCGGCGTTTCGTCGTCGGGAGCCTCCAGGCTGGTGCGCTGCTTCGGGCGGTAGGTCCGGGTCCGGGTGAGGGTGAGGTGCGGGCGGTGGCCGGTGGATTTGGAGCCCCCTTCGTTGCTGAAGAAGGTGCTGCTGATCTCCATGGGCCCGACCGGGGCGGGCGGGGCCGGAGGGGCCGGAGGGGCGGGCTCTGGCACCGGAGAATAGTTGTCGTGTGCCTCGGCCTGTTCCACAGTGACTGCCTCTCGGCTGAGGGTGTCGAACCCGAACGGGGCCGGCGCCGTGGCCGCGGGCCGATCGACGAGAACCTGGGGCTGCTCGACACCGACCTCGGGCTGATCGACGTTGGCCGCGGGCTGATCGACGTTGGCCGCGGGCGGATCGACGAGGATCTCGGGATCGACATGAGCTGCGGGCTGATCGACCGGGGCCGCGGGCTGATCGACGCGGATCTCGGGATCGATGTGGGCCGCAGGCTGATCCACGGGGATCACAGCATCGACATGGGCTGCAGGCAGATCGAGAGGGACCGCGGGCTCATCGACGAGGAGCTCGGGATCGACGTGGGCCGCGGGCTGATCCACGGGGATGACGGCAGCGACAGGGACCTCGTGCAGATCGACGGCTCCGTCGACTTCTCCGGCGACCTCCTGGCCCTCGGGGTCTTCGGACGACAGCTCGCCCTCGGCCCCGGCCGCGGTCAGCGCCACCAGCTTGGGTCGTGCGCTGAAGACGTACACGCCCAGGCCGATGATCGGGATGAGGAGGACCAGAATGAAGTAGGCCGGCTTGCTCTCCTCGGCTCGTTGCCATGCCCACCCGGGTTGGCGGATCACATCTACGGCGCCAAGGAGCATCGATGCTCCGACGACGAGAGCGACCAGTTCAAGGGAAACCATGCTTGGACTTGTGATCTGTCCGGTCATGAGCCGCAGCCTCCTGTGTTGTCTGCTTGTCCGTATGTACGTGTTCGTGTGAAGCCGTGTACTTGTTGGTTCTGCCGTTCACCGGCTGGCGAACAGGCCATTGCGGATTTATCGGCCCGGGATCGGCACTTCTGTAGCCTTTCGTTGATGCCGATGAACTTCGAGCCTGGTTTTTCCGGGTTACCGGAAGTCCCTCGACGAGGGGACCGGGCCGAGGTCGAGGGGGTCGAATCGCTCTGCTACCAGGGTCATCGACCCTTCGGACCGTTCGATCCGCCCCCGCACCAGTAGCGCCGGACACGACCGTGCCACCGGCTTCCACCGGACCCAGGCGCCGCGGGAGCAGACGATGTTGACCATGCCGGTCTCGTCCTCGAGATTCAAGAAGACGGCACCGTGGGCGCTCTCAGGCTGCTGGCGGTGGGTCACCACGCCGCCGACGGTGACCCGATCTCCGGTCGGCCTCGATCGCAATGCGGCGGCAGGGAGCACGCCACGTCGGTTCAGCCGATCGCGGGCCAGTTCCATGGCCGTGGTGCCCGGCGCCATTCCGAGGGACCACAGGTCATCGGCCACCTCCTCCCAACAGGTGGGAGGAGGGAGTGCGGGTGGGTCCGAGCCGGTGACCACACCGGGGAGCCGGTCCGGCGTGGCCTGGGAGGCCGCCCCCGCCCCCCATACCAACGACCGCCGATCCGCCCCCTGGACCGATCGGGCAGATCCCGGGCCGGCTCCCCCCGGTCGGGCGTCGCGCCGTCCCGCACGGTTACGGCTCAGCCCGTCGAGAGCGCCCGCGGTGGCCAACGCCTCCAACTGGGTGCGGGTGACACCGGCCCGCCGGACCAGGTCCTCCATGCTCGACCACGGCCCCCCGTCGGCGATCCTCTCCGCCGTCTCGCTTCCGATGCCTCGCACCGAGGTCAGCCCGAGGCGCACGGCGGGGCCGGCCGGGGCCGGCGGGTCGCGCTCATCGCACTCAGCCCCGATCTCCTCGAGGACGGCGTCGGCCCGACCGGCATTCACGTCGGGCCGGCGGACCGTCACCCCGTGGCGCTTGGCGTCGGCCACCAGGCTCTGGGGGGACCAGAACCCCATGGGCTGGGCGTTCAACAACCCGGCGGTGAATGCGGCGGGGTAGTGCAATTTGCACCAGGCGGTGGAGTACACCAGGTGGGCGAAGGCCACTGAGTGGCTCTCGGGGAAACCGAAGTTGGCGAAGGCGGCCAGCGCGGCGTACACCTGCTCGGACACCTCGGCCGAGACCTGTCGGGCGGCCATGCCCGCGAACAGCCGGTCGCGGAGGCGGGCCATCCGCTCCCCCGACCGCTTGGCGCTCATCGCCTGGCGCAGTTCGTCTGCCTCGGTCGGGGTGAACCCGGCCACATCGATGGCGATCTGCATCAACTGCTCTTGGAAGAGGGGCACGCCGAGCGTTCGCTCCAGGGCCGGTTGCAGGAGCGGATGCAGATAGGTGATCGGCTCGGTCTTGTTGCGACGTCGGATGTAGGGGTGGACGGCATGGCCCTGGATGGGGCCGGGACGGATGAGGGCGACTTCGATGGCCAGGTCGTAGAAGCACCGGGGCTGCACACGGGGGAGGGTGTTCATCTGGGCCCGCGACTCCACCTGGAA
>DATBOO010000094.1:0-3047 GCA_036553725.1 Acidimicrobiales bacterium
GAGGCCACCGGCGGCCGGTACTTCGTGCTGGCCCCGGCGTCACTGAGCGAGCTCGACTGGGAGCGCGGGCAGCCGGTCATCGCCGGCTGGAACCAGACCTGACGCCCGGGCCCGGCCCACCTGTCGGGCGTGCGCCGGAGCCTACGAGCGGGCGTCCCGCCCGGCGGTGGGCTGGCGGTCGGTGGGTCGGCTGGGCTCGAGGGACTCCGCCTCGAACAGGGTGCGGGGCCCCGACCACCGGGCCGGGGGAGCGTGGAGGGCGGAGGCCAGGGCGTAGGCCACGCCCTCGTAGTTGACCCGCCAGCCGCGGAAGTGGGACCAGGCCTCCTCGTCGGTACGGGTGGCCGGGTAGCCGATGTCCGTCAGCCGGGTGTAGGCGGTGACGAACTCGAGCTCCGGAAGGAGGATGGGATCGTCCGGGCTGGGATCGGGATCGAAGGGGATGCCGGTGACCTGGGCGATCTCCCGCAGGCAGGTGAACCCCATCCGCAACAGCATGCGGGCCTCGATGGGCGCGCCGTCCGGATCGACCGCCTGGGCGATGGCCGCCGCGTCCATCACCGCCAGCAGGCTGATGACCCAGGAGTTCCGGGGCCGGGGGGACCGGAGGTACAGCAGGGAGGGGTAGCTGGTGTGGCTCTCGGCGACGTCGGCGGCCCATCGCTCCCATTCGGCGAAGAGGCTGGGCAGGTTGTCGATGAGGCCGACCATCTGGTGGCGGATGAGCAGCTCGGGACCCCACGCCGGGGCGCCGGCCCGGCTCTCGAGCAGCGTCACCAGCGTCTCGCGGCGGTTGTAGGCGCTGTAGATGGTGGGCAGGTAGGCGATCTGCAGGGCCACCAGGACGAGGCCCGTGGCCGCGGCCACGAAGTCGACCACATGGGAGCCGGCATTGTGGCCGAGGGTGAAACCGAGCGTGAACACCGATGACCCGGCCTCGGAGAAGGCCTGATCGAGGGTGGACGTCCCCATGCCCCAATTGACCAGGGTGAATCCGACGACGGCCACCGCCAGCCAGCTGGCCAGGAGCACGACGAGGGCCACGGGCTCGCTGATGGCGAGGATCCGGTCCTTGGCGGGGTAGGTCCGGGCCAACCGGGCCAGGCGCCGGAAGGCGGCCCGGACGCCCCGCATGGGGGCGATGACGATGCCCGAGGCCGAACGGGGGACGATCAACACCGAGATCACCCCGGCGGTGTTGGCGGCCAGCAGGGCCGCGCCCACCGCCAGGACCGCAACCCGCGCCGCGTTCATGTCGCCGGCTGCGCTTCGACGGGTGCGGGCAAGGAGGAAGGTTCAGCCGGCGCTCTGGCGCAGCACGGGTGCCCTTCCCTGGGCCCGCGCCACCATGTCGGCCAGATTGAAGGAGTCGAGGTGCGTGCGCATGTGCTCACCCACGTCAGCCCACACGGTGAGCAGCACGCACTGCCCCTCGTGGTCGCAGGCGCCGTTCTCGTGGGGGAGCCCGAAGTCGCCGGCGGCAATGGGGCCGTCGACGGCCGAGACGATCTGCGACAAGGTGATCTCGTCGGGGGACCTGGCCAGCACGTAGCCCCCGCCCACGCCCCGCTTGGAGCGAACCAGACCCGCTCCCTTCAGGGCCAGCAGGATCTGCTCGAGGTAGGGCTGCGGCAATCCGGTGCGCTCGGCGATGTCCCTGACCGCGGTGGGGCCTTCGCCGTCCGTGTGGAGGGCCAGGGACAGGAGCGCCCTGCTGGCGTAGTCACCGCGGGTCGAGACCTTCACGCTGCCATGCTATTGCCTGGGCGGTCGCCGCGGGCTGTCCCTGTGCCCACCAGGGCAGGTCGTTCCGGCGGGGAGACCCCCGCCGGGGGTCACCGACCGCCCAGTTTGCCGCCGGCCAGGTCCTCGGCCAGGGCCCAGCCGAACGTGACCAGCCGGCCACCGGCGGCGGCGTCGACCCCCTCGAAGAAGGCGCACTCCTCCGACCCGGCCGCCGCCTTGGGGCTGATGAAGTCGAAGCCGCCGGACTCGCACCCGTCGCCGGTCACCACGAAGGTCCGGTCGTCGATCCGCCCGTCGGCTCCGAACCGCTTGGCCAGGCGACGACCCCACGCCCGCTCCTCACCGGTGGCCTTGTGGTCGGGACCGGGAACCACATCGGTCAGCCCGGCAAAGGCCCTGAAGCCCTCCGCCCCCAGCAGACGGGTCCCGACCAGGACGTCCTCGTCCGGGAAGGCCAGGAGGGCACGGCGGTACTTGTCGCCCATCATGGCCCGCAGGACCGTGTCGGCCCGTGAAGTCCGGTCGACGGTGGCCAACCCGATGAGCAGGGATGGGGTGCCACCGATCCGCTCGAGGGTCGAGAACGAGTAGCCGCGGAGCTTGGACCCTTCTCGGGCCCGCGTGACCAGGACCCACTCCTCCCGCTGTTTGGAGAGGAATCCGATGTCGAATCGGGGTTCCCGCTCAGCACACAGATCGGCCATTTCGGCCAGTTCTGCGTCACTGATCGATGTGCAGTCCTTGGTCTCCACCTGGATGGACATATGCCGTTCCGTACTCCTCGATATCCCTGCGGCGTGAGCCGCCGGCCCCGGTCTGCCGCGGACACCCCCCATACCGCCCGGCCGGGTGGCCGAACGGAGCTGCGGGCATCCACGCCAGGAGCCGTGCACCGATTTTACGGGATTTGGAGCCGTCTGTCGTATCCGGTGCCTGCCGAGGGCCCGCCGGCCCGGCAGACGAGGCCGGAAATCACCTCGTCATCCCTGGATGGCGTGGGGTCCGAGCAGGACCCGGAGCTCGCCGACCAACCCCCGGCGGCTGTCCACATTGAACTCGGAGGGGAGGCGCAGCACCTTCTCGCCCACGTGCAGGAAGACCGGGGAGTCCCCCGGGTGCTCCCGCAACAGACGCTTCAACCCGTCCACCAGCCGGTCGGTGAGGGCGTTGAGGGGGAGCGAGATCCGGAGGTCGGTGCACCCGTCCACCGACAACTCCGGGCGTTGGATCTCCATGCACACCAGTTTCAGACGGTCATCACGCAGGTCCACCCGGCCCTTGAGGACCACGATGGCGTCGTC
>DATBOO010000102.1:0-3426 GCA_036553725.1 Acidimicrobiales bacterium
TGTGTATCGGAGCCGCCTCCTGGCCGTCCTCGGAGACCGGTCGCCCTTCTTCTACCCGTTCAAGCGAATACTCCTGTGGGGGCGGCGAAGTTGACCCGGCCGGCCGGTGCCCATGGGACAGCCGACCGCGGGCCATGCCCGGTCAATACAATCGGGGCCATTGCATCTGGCGCCGCCGCCTGCACACGGGGTTGCCGACTACCGGGGTGCGAAGCCGATGGGTCGCCCCGGCAGCTGGTGCAGCCGGGCGTCCGGGCTGGCCACCTCGTCGGCCAGTCCGTACCGGACCGCCTCTTGGGCCGAGAGGAAGCGGCCCCTGGCCGCGTCCTCGCGGACCCGGTCCACCGGTTGGCCGGTCGCCTCGGACAGGCGCGCGCAGAACACCTTCCAACGGTCCAGGTGCATGGCGGCCAGCTGTTCGACCTGCCGGGCGTGGCCCTGTACCTCCACCGGCGGCTCGAACAGCCGGAGACGGGTGTGCGGGGATACGGAGCGGTGGCTTCCGACCGCCAGTACCACGACCGCCGGCCCCGCCACCTGGCCGATGCACGAAACCCGGACCGGGACACCCATGAGGTCGACGATGTCCACGATGGCCAGCGCGGCGGCGATGGTCCCGTCACCACTGTCGATCTGCAACCGCACCGGGTCATCCCCGGTGGCGTCGAGGGTCATCAGCGCCACGCCAATGGTATTGGCCGCCTCGTCGTCGAGGTTGCCGGTCAGCGACACGATCCGTCGGTCGAACAGCTCCCTTTGCACCCAGGCCCGGGGGCCGGCCGGCTCGGACCCACCGTCGACGCCCCCGGGGAACCCGGTGGGCATGGTCACGGGGTGTCCTCCTCGAGCGTCCATTCCAGTCGCCATCCCAGGGCGGACGCGTAGCGGTCGACGGTCGAGATCAGGGCATCAGAGGTACCGGTCTCCAGACGGGCGACCGCCGACTGGGAGGTGCCCATGCGGGCGGCCACCTGGGTCTGGGACAGACCGAGGGCGCGTCGGCGCTCGACCAGTTCGTCGCTCAGGGCGCGTCGACGTTCGCTCATCTCCCGAAATCCCGGAAACACCGGCTCGTGGTTCCGATCGCTCATCGCTTCCCTCCCCGTGACTGCCCGGCGCGGCCACCTCTGCGATCACCCACGGTTGCACCTGGTATCGCTCAATCGCTCACATGATATCTCAATAATAAGATATCATGTATGAGATCCCAGGGCGGACCTCCCGCCCGAACGGAGCGGAGGTGCCCGATGTCCCTGCAACTATCCCTCATCCCCACCGTCCTCGAGGAGTCGAGCAGGGGCGAGCGGGCCTTCGACATCTTCTCCCTCCTGTTGCGCGAGCGGATCGTCTTCCTGGGACAGGAGGTCGACGACCAGATCGCCAATCTGATCATCTCCCAGATGCTCTATCTCGAGGCCCAGGACCCCGACAAGGACATTTCGCTCTACATCAACTCTCCGGGAGGCGCGGCCTACGCCGGCATGGCCATCTATGACGTGATCCAACACGTCCGCCCCGAAGTCTCGACGATCTGCGTGGGCATGGGGATGTCGGCCGCGGCCATGGTGCTGTGTGGTGGCTCCCCGGGCAAGCGGCTGGCCCTGCCCAACGCACGCATCATGATCCACCAGGGGAGCGCGGGGGCGAGGGGGGCGCCGAGCGACATGGAGATCCAATTGCGCGAGGTGCTGGCCACGACCCGGCGGATGGCGGAGATCATCGCCCATCACAGCGGAAAGTCGGTGGAACAGATCGCCGTCGACATCGACCGCGACAACTTCATGACACCGGAGGAAGCCAAAGCCTACGGGCTCATCGATGACATCATCGCCCCGCGGCGAGGCCTGTCGTTGTCCGTGCCCGAAGCCGCCACCGGGTAGCCGGAGGCGGGCGCACGCGCCCGGAGCCGGCAGACGACGGGCCCCGAGCGGCACAGGAGGATACGGTACTGACCACGCACGGTCCGACCGGCGGACCGACTCCAGTTCGGCCCTGGCCCGACAAGGGCGGGGAAGGAGACCGCAATGACCACCTTCGAGTGTCCCGGCACGGAAGTGGGCAGCGTTCCTCTTCGTCGCCTCGGGTTCCCCCGTCGCCGCTGGTGCCACCGACGGGGTGGCCGGTGAGCAGGATGAGTCGCTGGAACCCGCTCCGCGGGCTGGCCCGATCGTGGGGCCACTTCGTCAGGCGACCACGTTCCACCCAGGTCCGCACGCTGGCCATCGTCGGAGCGGTCCTCATCGGGACGACGGCGTGGGTGGTGACCGCCCCGCCCAGCTCGACGACCCAGGCGGCGCCGACCGGCGGGCTGTCGGCACAGGGGACCAATGGCGCATCACCGGTACCGGTCAGCCAGGCCAGCACCTCGACCCGCGGGGTGACCGCCAACAGCATCAACGTCGCCTTCCCCATCGTCTCCCTGTCTTCCCTGGCCGGTCAGGAGGGGTTCGCTGCCGACCTCGAATTCGGCGAGCAGAGCAAGGCCATCCAGCTCTACGTCAAGGAGATCAACGACTCCGGCGGGATCAACGGGAGGAAGATCAATCCGATCATCACCACCTTCGACCCGCTCAGCCAGTCGGGCATCCGGGCGCTGTGCAAGACCTGGACCGAAGGGTCCCCGGCCGCCTTTGCGGTGGTCGACGGCCTCGGTGACTGGAGGGACGACAACCAGTTGTGCGTCACCCAGGAAGGCCACACCCCGTTCATCGGGCAGTGGTCGACGGTGACCAACTGGACCACGCTGGGCTCGCCCTACCTGTGGTGGACCGGACCGGACCAGGCCGTCATCCTCCAGGCGGTGGTGGACTGGGGTCTGCGGGACGGACTGATCGGCGGCGGCAAGAAGCTGGGAGTCGTGGCCGGTGACCGGGCCTCGGACCAGCTGGCCCTCAACGACTACCTGCTGCCCGACCTGAGGCGGGCCGGGATCACCCCGGTGGTCCAGACCATCGCCTCCGATCCCTCGGAGACCGCCACCACCGACTCCGAGGCGCCCCTGGCCGTCCAGCAGCTCCGCAGCGACGGCGTGACGTCGGTCATCCCCCTGATCCAGTTCAACGTCTTCTTCCCCTTGCTCCAGGCCGAGACCGCCCAGAACTACTTCCCACGGCTGCTGCTGAGCGACTACGAGTCGACCATCCAGGGGGCGCTCGGGTTGCTGCCCGTTCCCTACGCCAAGGCCCTCAACGGCCAGGAGGGCCTGACCACCATGACCCTGGGTGGGATCGACGACGACCGCCCCCAGAGCCAGGGCGGCTACGACCCGGCCCTACGCAGCTGCTTCACCACCTGGCACAAGGCCTATCCCCAGATACCGGCCGGCGCCACCACCGACTACATCGAGCAGCAGGGGCCGGTGGTCAGCTGGTGCCAGGTGATCACGCTGTTCGCCACCGCGGCCAGGGCGGCCGGGAGGAACCTCGA
>DATBOO010000124.1:0-11501 GCA_036553725.1 Acidimicrobiales bacterium
TCCCCTCGGATCCAACTACTTCTACATGTACGACGACGGGGTCGGCAGCGGAAACGTCGAGTGCACCTCGGCCGGGCAGGCCGGTTGCTGGGGCCACCGGAAGAACGTCCTGTCACTGGCCGACTACCAGCAACGCTACGGCGGCAGCCTCTACATGGGAGCAGGAGAGGCGTACGGCACGTTTGCCAACGGCTGGGCCTCGGACAGCGAGCTGATGGTGTTGGCCTCCGGCCCGACCCCTCCCCTCGCCTACACCTGGGCCGCGGCGGTGGCGGCAGGAGCCCGCTAGAAGGAGCCGCCGCCCGGTAGCGTGTCCGCGGGCCTCCGGGCCGGGGATCAACGCTATGGCGAGGGTGTGACAGACCTCGGGGTAGCGCCTGACCCGCCTCCGGCGACCCGCTCTGTCAAAACGGGGACGCACGACAGTCGCGCCTCTCAGCCCGGACTCCCGAGGGCGACCGCCCCGGCCACCGCCTCGAGCTCTTCGTCCCGCGGGCGATCGACCTCCCGCTCGATCCCGTCGTCCCCCGGCCACGGCCCGAACACCCGGGTCGGCCGGCCGACGGACTCCCACCTCGGCCACCCTTCGACCCCACCGGACCGGGCGAAGTCGATCCAGTCACGCCGCATGGCGGCGGACAGTGCCAAGGCGGGTTCCCCGCCGCCCGAGAAACCCTGCACACCGGGTTGGTGGACCGTTCCGAACACGAAAGGGATCTCGAGCGCGTGGCACGAGCCCAGGATGCCCCCGAAGGCCGGGGACACCCACGTGAACAGGTAGCAGTAGGTCCCCACCCCGGGGGCCGCCGCCGCGGCGTGGGCGTCGGCGAACCGGATGCTCGGGAGGCGGAACACGAACTCGGTCGATATGGCCACCCAGAGGTCCTTCGGGGCCACCGCCTCGCCCCGCGAGCGACGCGCCTCTCTCACTGCGGCGATCAACCGGTCGGCGGCCTCCGGGTCGGCGATGAGTCGCTTCACCCAGTGACGGAGCCCGTCCTCATTCAGCGAGTCGAGCTTGGCGTTCCCCACCGCGAAGAATGTCGTCTCGTCCCTCGTGGTCCCGATGAGCAGGGGGACCCGGGAGGCCGAGCCGGACCCGACCGCCTCATCGGGCGGAGCCGGCAGCAGTCCGCCGTCGACCACCGGCATCATGAGCAGCCCCGAAAGGTCGCTCCGCCCGGCCTGGCCGAGCTCGGCGGCGGCCCGGACCAGTTCGTCCGCCGGCACCCGCTCCAGCGCCTGGCGGGTCATCGGCACGCCCAGGTGGGCGGCCAACTCCTCCGCCGTCCGGGCCGCCCGCTCGGCGGAGTAGACGTTGGGCGGGCCGCTCTCCACGATGGCCCGGTGGAACAGCCCGCTCGCCGCCGGCGTGGCCATCAGCGCGGTGACGCTCATCCCCCCGGCGGACTCGCCGAAGAGGGTCACATTTCCCGGATCGCCCCCGAAGGCCTCGATGTGGTCGCCGACCCACTGCAGGGCAGCCACCTGGTCGGCCAGGCCCCAGTTGCCGAAGCCGGACCAGGGTTCCCCGTGCAGCCAGGTCTGGCCCGGTTCCTCCAGTGCGGGGTGGGCCAGAAATCCGAGCAGGCCGAGCCGGTAGTTGATGGTGACCACTACCACGTCGCCCTCGCGGGCCAACATCCCGCCGCGGTACAGGGCCCCCGCCCCGGAGCCGGACACGAAGGACCCGCCGTGGACCCAGACCATGACCGGCCTCCGGCCGCCGTCCAGCCCCGGAGTCCACACGTTGAGGCTCAGGCAGTCCTCCGAGTGCTCGTCGGGCTCCCCGCCGAGGGACATCTCGACCAGGCCCGGCGACTGGGGGGCGACCGGCCCGAAGGAGTCGCACTCCCGGATGCCCGTCCACGGCTCGGGAGCGGACGGCGGCCGCCAGCGGCGGGGCCCTTCGGGAGAGGCGGCGTAGGGGATGCCCGAGAACGACCACAGGCCGTGCCTCCGGACCCCCCGGACCCTGCCACCTCGGATTTCGGCCACTCCGTCCACGATCGAGACCTCCAGTTCCGCCGCCGAGCTGCCGATAACTACACGCAACCTACCGAATGAGATGACGCGGCAATTGGCGCAGTCGTCCGAGAGGGGCAAGGGGCAACCGCGGTGCCGGGCTGGAACAGCCCGCCCATGGACCCGGAGTTCCACTCCGGCTACCTTTGACCGCGCACCGCACGACCGCGGCCTCTCTGCGACCTCGGAGGACAGATCAGGCGTGAAAGGAGCGGTTGAGGTGGAGGAGGGGCGACCGGTCACCGGCAGGCGAGCAGGCTCGGCAGCCGTGGTGGCGCTGGTCTGCGCCCTCGGCCTGCTGGTCCCCGCCCTGGCGTCCGGCCCGGCCGGCGCCGCCACCACCGGCAGCACAACCACCGGCAGCACCGCCACGTCGCCCGGTGCGACCAGCTCGAGCAGCGTCCCCACGTCGTCCGCCACCAGCTCGACCACCACCACCAGACCGGGCAGCCCCTCCCAGGCCCAGATCGACTCGACCGAGTCCCAGGTGGCCGCGCTGGTGACCCAGATCTCCTACCAGCAGGCCGTGCTCGACCAGGCCGACGAGGCGTACAACCGGTCGGTCGTCGACGTGGCGGCCACCGAGGCCTCGCTCCAGACCACCGCCGCCTCGATCGCCGCCGACAAGTCCCAGCTCGCCGTCGAACGGGCCCATCTACGCAACGAAGCGGTGCAGGCCTACATCGGCGACACCTCGTCCCGCGCCGTGGCCGCACTCTTCTCCTCCCCCACCAGCGCGGCCCAGATCCGCGACTTCTACTCGACAATCAGCGCGGCCAACCTGGCCGGTGACGTCACCAGGATCAGTGCCGGACAGCGTGCCCTCAGCGCCACCCAGTCCCGGCTGTTGGCGGAGCAACAGTCGGAGACGGTCCAGCTCGCCCAAGAGAACCAGACCCGGCTGCGGGCGGCGGCCGTCAGTGCGCAGTCGGTGGCCACGCTGGGCCAGGTCAAGGGGATCCTGGCCGAGGAGGTCGCCCAGCAGGCGGCCAACCAGGCAATGTTCGCGGCCGCCGTCGCCGCTTCGACCAAGTCTGCGTCGGTGGTGGACACCGCCGCCATGCAGGCCTCCCAGGACTCCCAGGTGGCCAGCGCCGTGGGCAGCGGGAGCCCGGCCGCCGCCAGTGCGGCCGCCGCCGCCGATCAGGCGGCCGGCCTGGCCGCCACCGTCAGCGGATCCTGGGGCGGTCCCGTCACCATCACCGGCGGAGGCATCCCGCAGCCCGCCGGCATCGCCGCCGTGCATGCAGCCATGGCCTACCTCGGCGTCCCCTACGTGTGGGGAGGCATGGGCCCCAAGGGCGTGGACTGCTCTGGCCTCACCGCCTTGGCCTGGGCGGCCGCCGGCGTCGGACTGCCCCATTCTGCGGCCGACCAGTACGCCGTGTCCCAACACGTCAGCATGTCTGCGCTGGTCCCGGGGGACCTTCTCTTCTACGACTTCGACGGCACCGGCATCGACCACGTGGTCATGTACGTCGGCCCCACCCTGGGCGGCCTGCCCACCCCCTACGGGAACGACACCGTCATCGAGGCCGCCCACACCGGCACCGTGGTCAAGTTCGCTCCCTACTGGCCGGCCAGCCTCGTCGGCGCTGCCCGCCCGTAGGCCTGCCCGCCTAGCGTCACCAGAGGCGTCATGACACTCGAGCTCACCATCGTGGTCCCGGCCTTCAACGAGGCCGGGCGCCTCGCCGAGGGTATGAGGCGCTTCGACGCCGCCGTCGCCGAGGGGGCAGTGGACCCCGAACGGACCGAGATCATCGTGGTCGACGACGGCAGCACCGACCAGACCGCAGCGGCGGCCCGCACCTTGCTGGCCGAGCTCCCCCACCACCGGGTCGTCAGCCTCCCGGCCAACGAGGGGAAGGGAGCAGCCGTCCGCACCGGGGTGTCGCTGGCGAAGGGCGCCTGCACCGCCTTCATGGACGCCGACATGGCCATCGACCCGCGGGCCATCCCCCTGCTGCTCGACGCCCTGCGCACGAACGACCTGGCCATCGGCTCGCGGGCCCTGGCCGACTCGATGATGGACGGCACCTACGCCACCCGGGCGGTGATGGGGCGGCTCTTCAACCGGCTGGTGACCGCCGGCACCGGGCTCGGCCTCCTCGACACCCAGTGCGGGTTCAAGGCCTTCCGAACCCCGGTGGCGCGGCTCCTCTTCCACCTGGTGCGGATCGACCGCTTCGCCTTCGACGTGGAGGTACTGGTCCGAGCCCGCCGCCTGGGACTGCGGGTGGCCGAGGTGCCGGTCCACTGGCGGCATGTCCCGGGGAGCTCCATCCATCCGCTGCACGACCCGATCAGCATGCTCGGCGATGTCTGCCGGTCCAGGCTCGGCCTGCTGCCCGCCCCAGCGGTGCCCTCCGTCGTCGTGCGCGATCCCGGAGGCGTCCTCGGTGCCGGCCCATTGGCCGAACGGGTGGGCCCGGTGGTCGGCGACGCCCTCGGCGGCCGGCCCGTGCCGGTCGTGGTCGACCGGTCCTCCGCCATGGTCCTCCTCCCGCTCGTCGACCCCGTCGACGTTGCCGACGCGGTGGTGGCGCTGCGGGCCGGGCTCGAGCCGCTGGAGGTGGTCCGCCGGGCCATGACCGCCGACGCCCTGGTGGCCCTGGGGCCCCTGTCCGGCCGACTCCGGGCTCCTCCGGCCCCGGACGGGGCCCTTTGAGATGGCAGTACGATGCCACGGGTGACCCCGGATCCATCGGACCCCACCCCGACGGCATCCCGATCACACCACCCCTTCGAAGGCCACCTCATCGAGGCCACTGCCGAGGACACCTCCGCCGCCCCGGCCGGCGACAGCCGGGCCGGGGCCGCCGCCGTCCAACCCGCGCCCGAACCGCAGCGATCATCGACGTCGATGGCGTCGACGTCGACGTCGTCGATCATCCCGGTGGCCCGCCCGGAGGCCGAGGACCTCGGGCCCCCCGACCCCAGACGCTCGGACGTGGACGAGTGGGGACGCTCGGAGCACATGCGGTCGATCGTGCGGCGCCTCTACGATCCGATGTACCGGTACTGGTTCCGGGTGGAGTGGGACGGGCTGGAGAAGATTCCCCACCACGGCGGGGCCCTGATGATCGCCAACCACGCCGGCGCCATCCCCTCTGACGCGCCGGCGATCATGCACGGGATCGAGGAGGAGATCGGCCGGCCGGTGTACGGACTGGCCGACTACTTCTTCAAGACCATCCCGCTGGTGGGCACCATGTGGGCCCGGACCGGGGGCGTCCCGGCCCACCCCGACAACGCCTACCGGCTGCTCCACGACCAGCAGCAGCTGGCGCTGGTGTTCCCCGAGGGGACCAAGGCCACCTCCAAGACCTACACCGACCGCTACCGGCTCCGGCGGTTCGGACGGGGTGGGTTCGTGGAGATCGCCATGAGGGCGGGGGTGCCGGTCATCCCCATCGCCGTGGTCGGCGCCGAGGAGTCGATGCCCATCATGTTCAGGCTCAACGGGGTGGCCAAGGCGCTCAAGCTGCCGTACTTCCCGGTGACCGCCAACGCCCTCTTGATGGGGCCCGTCGGCTACGTGACCTACTTTCCGGTCAAGATGAAGTTCCGGGTCCTCGATCCCATCACCTTCGACGTGGAGCCGGGACTGGAGCGCTACTCCCGCAGCCGGGTGATGGACGAGGCCGAGGCCATCCGGGCCAAGCTGCAGGACTCGCTCCACGACATGCTGCGCCAGCGCCGCAGCATTTGGTTCGGCTGAGCCGGTGGGACGACGCGTCCTGATCACCGGGCTGGACACCTTCTGGGGTGGGCGCATGGCCCAGGCCCTCGAGACCGAGCCCGACGTCGAGATGATCCTCGGCCTGGGCGCCAACGAGCCCCGGGTCCCCCTGGAGCGCACCGAGTTCGTCCGCTCCGACCAGAAGTACTCGATCCTCAGCCGGATCGTCCGGGCCACCCAGGTCGACACCATCGTCCACACCTTCCTCGAGACCAACTCGGTCAACATCCCGAGCCGGCTCCTCCACGAGATCAACGTCATCGGGACGCTCAACCTGCTGGCCGCCGCCGGTTCCGCCGGCTCATCGGTGCGACAGGTGGTGGTGAAGTCCTCCACCCACGTCTACGGCTCGGCCGAGACCGACCCGGCCTGGTTCGACGAGGACACCCCGCGCACCGGCCCGGTCCGCACCCGCCTGGAGCGCTCGCTCCTCGAAGTCGAGTCCCTGGTGCGCGACTTCACCGACGACAACCCCCATCTGGTGGTGTCGGTCCTCCGCTTCGCCAACGTGCTCGGCACCGACATCGTCACCCCGGTGAGCTTCAACCTCCGACGGCGGTTGCTCCCCTGCCTGGCCGGGTTCGACCCGCTGGTCCAGTTCGTCGAGGAGGACGACGTGGTGCGGGCCCTCGAGTACGTCACCGGCCACCAGATCCCCGGCGTGTTCAACGTGGCCGGGGCGGGCAAGCTCCCGTGGAGCGAGGTGGCCTCGATCGGCGGGGCCTTCCTGCTGCCGCTGCCCCCGTTCCGGCCCCGGGTGTTCGTCGCCCCCCTCGTCCGACTGGGGGCTGTGCAGTTCCCACCGGAGATGACCGAGCTCATCCGCTACGGCCGGGGCGTGGACACCTCCCGGCTGGTAGGGGCCGGCTTCCGCTACCGCTACACCAGTGCCGGGGCGGTGGAGAGCTTCGCCCGGGCCAACAACCTGCGCCGGTCCACTTCCGGCGAGCCCGAGTACCGATACGAGCAGGACGTGGAGCAGTTCTTCCGCCACTCCCCGGCGGTGGTCAGGGGTACCGAAGGCTGACCGACTGCGCACTCATTTCTTGGTGAGCGTCATCGTCCAGCCGGGTGGCCGGATGTGGAAGGTGAACGACTGGCCCGGGGCCAACCGGTCGAACTGGCGGACCTGGGCCTGCCAGCCGGGCGCCGGGACGATCGGATACCGGAAGTCCTCCCGGACGCCGAATGCGGCGAACACCACCAGGAGCGCCACCGCCGAGGCCACCGGGATACGCCACGGCGTGCGGATCTGCCCCGCCAGCCAGATCAGGTCGGCCACGAAGGCCAGCGAGGGGAACAGCCAGTAGCGGTCACCGGCGTTGCCGACCAGCATCTGCCACTGGTATCCGTGGGCCGAGGCCAAGGGACTGGCCAACGAACCCGCCAGGGTCAGACCGGCCCACAGATTGAACATCTTGAGCTCGAACGGGCCGCGCCAGAGGGCACAGCCGACGACGACCAGCGCGCCGACGAGGAAGAGGACGGAGAAGGCCAGCAGATGGGTCACGAACCGGCCCGAGGTGGTGGTCGACGTGCCCAACACGGTGTTGCCGATGAGGCGGCCGCCCAGGATCTCGGTGAACCGGCTGGCAGTAGCCCCCAGCGGTCCGACGTGTGGCCGTTGCGCATGGAGGAGCTCGAAGAGCTGGATCGCCCCGGTGGTCAGCGCCACCACGCCGACGGCCAGGGTCCATCCCTGCCGGCGGTAGTAGTAGACGATCGCCGCGATCACGATCACGCTGAGCACGAACGGCCCGGTGAGACCGGAGAGGACCATGGCTGCCAGGTCGAAGACACGCCAGGCTCCGGTGGCCGGCATCGCCAGCACCACCAGGACGGCCAGGATGGCCAGGTGCCACTGGGCATTGGTCAGTACGACATTGACCTCGGAAGAATTGGAGATGACCAGATAGACGGCGGCCAACAGCAACCGCACCCGAAGATCGGGGACCGCCCTGCCGAAGCGACGACTGGCCACCATCACCGCCGGCAGGACCTGCACCACCAAGGCGATGACGGCGAAGAGCAGGGGGACCCGGCTCAGCGGGACGAGGAGTCCGACGTCGGCGACCAACCGCGAGAACGTCTGGAGATAGCCGGCATAGGTCTGGCTCAAGGGGGCGTGCCAGCCCTGGCTGTAGGCCGCATGGAAGAAGATGGCCCCGTCCTCGGCGTACAGCCGCGGATGGAGGATGACCGAGGGGGACCGGGCCCACGCCACCAGACAGCCCGAGACGAGGACGAGTGGGAGCACGATCCGATCGGAGGGGCCACGGGTTGAAGCCTGGTCCGGTCGAGCCCGACCCATTCGGTGCGCCGGCCGGGAGTAGGCGGTTACCTGACCCGACGAGCTCCTGTCCGTGCTGTGGCGAGCCGGCGACTCGGTGCGCTGGGAAGCGGGCGCATCACGGGGCCTGGCCGGCGCCACGTCGCTGGATACGCCGGCGATCAGCTCTTCTTCAACCACGCCGCTCGCAACTCAGGCGCCCGCAGGGTCCACTCGTCTGCGGTCATGGCGTAGCGGACGTGGTCCTCCCATTCGCCGTTGATCTCCAAGAAGCCGAGGGCCACCCCTTCGACCCGCAGACCGAGCTTCTCGACCACCCGGCGACTGGACTCATTGCGGGGGATGATCGCCACCTCGATGCGGTGGAGCCGCAAGGTCTCGAAGGCGAACTGCAGCACCACCACCACCGCCTCGGGGATCAGGCCCGAGCCCGCCAGCTCCTCGTCGATCCAGTAGCCGATCGATCCGTTCTGGAACGGTCCCCGTTGGATCGACGAAAGGGTGATCTCACCGGCGAATCGGCCCTCCAGGAAGATCCCGAAGCCGAACCCGCTCCCCAGCTGGCGCTCGCGCTCGCGCATGCCGCACCGGGCGGCGAAGCTGGCAGCATCCTCCGGGGCCAGGGGCGCCCCCTTGGACCGGGGCTCCCACGGCACCAGCCACTTCCGGCAGCGGGTGCGGACCCCGAGCCAGGCCTCGTAGTCACTCTCGACCATCGTGGCCAGGCGAACACGCCATCCGGGCAGCTCGAGAGACCTCACCGCAGGCGCACGGAGACTCGGACTCATGGCCCCTCAGCTTCGCGCGTCGCCCCATCCCAAAACACCACCTGGGCATGGTAGGCCAAGCGCCAGGCGATCCCGGCGACTCTTGACTCCAATTCGTACGGTGAGTGACCGTGTGGATGCGATCAGCAGCAGGGAGGAAGAAGGATCGGAGCGCTCTGTCGCCACCAGCCGGCACGGGCCCCCCTCGTATACTCCCCGCAGCCTTTGACGAGCAGAGCCGAGCCCACCCGCCCGTCGAAGCTCACGCTCCCCGGTAGAAAGCAGTGCAGGTGACCAGGCCAATTCGCCAGAGGTTCCGGGACCGACTCACTGCCGGCCGACCCGATCTCGTTCCTCTGGTCTGCGTCCTCGGTGCGGTCATCGTCGCCAATCTCCCGGCCATCCTCCACCTGGTCACGACCGACCCGCTCGTCCTCGACGCCTACTTGTCACCGCCCAAGGGCGGTTGGCTTCCCGGCCTTCCCTACATCGACGGCAATGCCGGGTTCACCACCCAGGCCCTCGGGCATCTCGCCGTCGTCGACTGGCTGCACGGGCACGTCCCGTGGTGGAACCCCTACGAAGGAGTGGGGGCACCGTTGGCCGGGGAGATGCAGAGCGGCGCCTTCTTCCCGCTGACCATGCTCCTCGCCTTCCACGACGGGATGCTGTGGCTACAGGTGACGCTGGAGGCGGTGACCGGATTCTCCACCTATTTCCTCGTCCGCAAGCTCGGGGTGGGCCGGTCGTTCTCCACCGCGGCCGGGGTGGCCTTCGGGCTGTGCGGAACCTACGCCTGGCTGGCGCACGCCCCCATACGCCCCGTGGCCTTGTTGCCACTGTGTCTCCTGGGGGTGGAGCTGGCGGTCGACGCCGCCCGGGAGCACCGAGGCGGAGGGTGGCGACTCCTGGCCGTGGCCCTCGCCCTGTCCATCCTGGCCGGCTTCCCCGAGACCACCTTCATCGACGGGATCTTCGTCGGGTGGTGGGCCCTCCTCCGGGTGGCCGGAGCCGGCCGCACATTCTGGCTCCCCATGGCGCGCAAGCTCGCCCTGGGGGCGGCCATCGGCGTTGCCCTGGCCGCTCCCCTGCTGGCCGCGTTCGCCGACTACCTGCCCGAAGCCAACGTCGGCGCCCACAGCGGAGGGTTCGCCGACGCGTCGCTGTCCAGCCTCGGCCTCACCCAACTGATCCTTCCCTACTCGCTGGGCCCGATCTTCGGGTTCCACTCCGCGGTCGGCAGCAACGACACCATCTCGCAGTTGTGGGGCAGCGTCGGAGGATTCCTGACCGTGACCCTCATCGCCGCCGGTCTGGTCGGGTTGATCGGCCGCCGCCTGCGGGTCCTCAGACTGGGACTCGGCGCCTGGATCGCAGTCTGCCTGCTGCGCACCTTCGGATTCCCACCCGTTGTCCATCTCCTGGCTGTGGTGCCCGGAGTCCGGCTCACCGCCTTCTACCGGTACTCGGACCCGTCGTGGGAGCTCGCGGTCGTGGCCCTGGCGGCACTGGGCCTCGACGACATCGCCCGGAACCGCACGCCGAGGAGGGTACTGCTCGGGGGAGCGGTCATCACCGGGGTGCTGGCGGCGTGGGCGGCGGCCACGGCGTGGCCGATCCTTGCCAATGCAGTGGGCACACCCGGCGGTCACGACGGCAATCGACACTTCTACGCCGGCGGCAGCCTGCTGGCCGCATGCCTGGCGCTGACCCTGATGACCGTGGGAGGGCTCTGGGCCGGGGCCCGGACCGGCCCGCCCGGCGCCGAACGCACTCAGCACGCCGCCCGCCATGAGCGAACCCGGAGACGGGGGCGGGTGCTCATGGCCGGGGCAGTGGCGGCGGAGTCGGTGTTGCTCCTGGGATTCACCTACTTGTCTGCGCCAAGTCCCACGGCGCTCCAGTTGGGCTCGGTCCATTGGTTGCAGAGCCACCTCGGCTCCTACCGGTTCGTGACCCTCGGACCGGCCCAGCCCAACTACGGGTCCTATTTCGGTACGGCGGAAGCCAACATCAACGACCTCCCCGCTCCGAAGGCGTGGGTGTCGTACACCCAGACCCATCTCGATCCCAACGCGCCACCGGCAATCTTCACCGGCGGGGCCCGCATCGACCCCAAGGGTCCAACCCCCGCTGAGGAGCTGACCGCCTACCTCACCAACTATGAAGCGGTGGGCGTTCGCTTCGTCCTCGAGTCCGCCAACGGCCGCGACCTCCAGCAGAACCGCTTCCCGGCCACGGGTACTCCACCCTGGCCGGCCGGACCCCGCCTGGCCTACCGGGACTCCTTCGCCGAGATCTGGGAGCTGCCGAACGCGGCGGTCGTGTTCGCTCTGGAGCCGGCCTCGTCCACCACATCATCGGGCACCGGGTCGGCCTCATGCCGGGTGGTGGGCATCGGCTGGGACCAGGCCAGGGTCGACTGCCCACACCCCTCGATCCTGGTACGGCGGGTGCAGTACCTGGACGGATCGGGGGCGACCGTGAACGGCGTCTCGGCTCCGGTCCGCCAGTACCGAGTTGGATCCGTCGGATTGTTCGAGGACGTACCGGTGCCCTCTGGGAGGATCATTGTGAGGTTTGCTTACTATCCACCGCATGAGAGTCTCGCGGTCGGGGCGGCCGCCCTTGCCGTCCTGTTGATCCTTGTCTCACTCGGACTGACCCATCTGCG
>DATBOO010000125.1:0-14556 GCA_036553725.1 Acidimicrobiales bacterium
TGGGCATCTCGGCGGCGACAATCGTTGCCGCTCTTGTCGCGGTCGTCTTTGTGGGCGGTGCCGGGCGCCAGGCTCTGTCCACGGTCGGAGTGGTCTCTCCACCTGGAAACGGTCCCACCGAGACGCTCCCGGCTCTACCGCCTGTAACTCAGTCACCCCTGTCCCCGGCAACCGGCCCTGTGCTCGCGACCAAGCCCCTGAAGAATCCCTTTGCGCTGCCGTTCGTCCAACCCATCGTGGCGGCTCCTTCTTCGCCGGTGACGGTGTTCGCGCCGCCGTTCCCGGTCTTTGGACCACCACCGGCGACAACCGGCCCGCCGCAGCCGATCACGACCACGAAGCCGCCGCCACCACCGACCACCACCACGAAGCCCAAACCGCCACCCACGACCACGCCACCAACCACGAAGCCGCCGCCGCCCACGACGACGACGCCACCCACCACCACGCCACCAACCACCACGCCACCCACCACCACGCCACCCACCACCACGCCCCCCACCACCACGCCCCCCACCACCACGCCACCGGTTACGACGACGAGTTTGTGACCCATCGCCCGACCATCGGGACGAGCCTTGGGATCACTGCTTCTAGCGACACTCTGGTGGTCGCCGAGTTGGCGTCGCACCCGGCCGATCACCGGTCCGCGGGGCATGAGCCCGGAAGAAGGGACCCGTGACCATGGCCGACGCGGTCCTGCCGCGGGAGCTGCCAACCAGCGTCGAGGCGGTCGTCATCGGGAACCGGTGGCCGGACCGGCGGCTGTACCTGCCGACCCTCCTGTTGGCGGTCGGCTCGATGTGGCTGGTGTGGATCGGCATCAGCACCCTGGCGCGTTCCGGCGGCGTCGGGACGGGGCTGGCGGCCGGCCGGGCGCAACTCGTGGCTCCGATGATCGTGGCGCTGACCGCGGTGATCGTCGTCTGTGAACGGATATGGCCGGCTGAACGACACGAACTGTTCGCTCGGGGTCACCTCCAAGACGCTGCCTTCTTCGTACTGCACGTGGCCGCCTTCGTGCCCTTCATGACCCTGCTCGGGGTGGCATTCGCCGATCTGCTCCGGAGCCACGCCGGCTGGATCGAAGCACCCGGGACCTCCTCCTATCCCCGGTGGCCGCTGCTGGTGGTCACCCTGGTGCTCATGGACGGGGCCAACTGGCTCGCCCACTGGGCCGAGCATCGGTTTGCACCGTTGTGGCGGGTGCATGCGCTGCACCACAGCCAGGAGGAGCTGAGCGTCCTCACGTCATTTCGGGCCCACCCGCTCAGCCACATCCCCGGCTTCTTCCTGGCCACCGTCCCGGTGGTCGTCCTGATGGGAAGCCGGGGCATGGCCCCGCTCCTCATCACCGTCTACGTCTGCCTGGGGACTCTTCCCCACGCCAACGTCCCGTGGTCGCTCGGGCCCCTGGGACGGGTCGTGGTCAGTCCCGCCTATCACCGGCTGCACCATTCGGTCGACGGCCCCGACGGGATCAATCTGGGCATCGTGCTCACGGTGTGGGATTTGATCGCCGGCCGCGCGCAGTTCCCCGTCCCGGCGGTGCCGGCCTGTCGAACCGGACTGGCCGACCGGTCGGTGCGGATCGAGCAAGAGGTCGGTGGCCGCTGGCACCCGGCGATACTGGTGTCCCAGCTGGCCGGGCCGTTCGTGGACCGGGTCGACCAGGGGTCACACCCAGCCGGGTAGCCGGGACCGGTGCGCGACCGGGCCGTCCGGAGCCAGGCGACGACGGCAAGGACTCAGTGCGAAAGAGGGCCGGTCGTGCGATCATGACCCGGCCGATCCATCCTCGCCGTGGGACATCCACGCGGGGGCGCGGTCGGCGACTGACCCGACGGGGAAGGAGAAGTCGTGACGGCCGAGGCCAACAAGGTGAAGGTCCGTGCGTTCTGGGACGCGCTCTACGAGCGGGACTGGGAGCGGATCGCCACGTTCTTCGGGGCGGACAGCGAGTACACCGACGTCCCCTCTCCGGCCGACGATGTCGCCCGGGGCCCCGATCTCATCGTGGCCCGCCTGCGGCTCGGGCTCGAGCGGATCGCCGGCTACGAACACGACCTCCGTCTGATGGTGGCCGAGGGGGACACGGTGGTGACCGAGCACTCGGAGACCTGGCACTGGCACACCGGCGAACAGGTCACCCTCCCGTTCGTCTCGGTCCATGAGTTCCGCCACGGCGTCATCGCCCGGTGGTGGGACTACTGGGACCTGCAGACGCTCATGAACGCCGCTCCCGACTGGTGGATCGAGCACATTGCCCAGGGGTACACCTGACGGCTCCCCCGGTGGGTCGTCAGATCACCACGACCGATCGCAGCACCTCGCCCCGCTCCATCCGGTGGAACGCCTCTTCCACATCCCCGAGGGAGATCGTCTCGGTGACGAACCGGTCGAGATCCAACCGTCCCTGCAGGTACAGGTCGACCAGCAGCGGGAAGTCCCGCGACGGGAGGCAGTCCCCGTACCAGCTGGGCCGCAATTGGCCGCCCCGGCCGAAGAAGTCGATCATCGGGAGGTCGATCCGCATCTCGGGGGTGGGGACCCCGACCTGCACGAGGGTCCCGGCCAGGTCCCGCGCGTAGAAGGCCTGCTCCATGACCTTGGGGTTCCCGACGGCTTCGATGCAGACGTCGGCCCCGTGGCCGCCGGTCAAGGCCCGGACGGCCTCGACCACCTCTTCTTTCGAGGCGTCGACGACGTCGGTGGCGCCGAACTCCCGGGCCAGCTCGAGCTTGCCCGGGTCGAGGTCCACCGCGATCACTTTCGAGGCACCGACCAGCCGGGCGCCGGCGATGGCCGCACAGCCGACACCCCCGCAGCCGAACACCGCCACCGTGTCCCCCCGACCGATCTCACCGGTCAGCATGGACGACCCGAGGCCGGCCATGACGCCGCACCCGAGCAGGCCGACCGCCTCGGGGCGGGCCGAGGGGTCCACCTTGGTGCACTGGCCGTCCGCCACCAGGGTCTTTTCGGCAAAGGCGCCGATGCCCAGGGCCGGGGACAGCGGCGTCCCATCGGTGAGGGTCATCTTCTGGGCCGCATTGTGGGTGTCGAAGCAGTGCCACGGCCGTCCCCGCCGGCACGACCGGCATGCCCCGCACACGGCCCGCCAGTTGAGGACGACGAAGTCGCCGGGAGCCACCGACACCACGCCGGGCCCGACCGCCTCGACCACGCCGGCGGCCTCGTGACCGAGGAGGAAGGGGAAATCGTCGTTGATGCCGCCCTCCCGGTAGTGCAGGTCGGTGTGGCAGACGCCGCAGGCCTGCACGCCCACCACCGCCTCTCCCGGACCCGGGTCGGGCACGACGACGGTGGCCAGCGAGACCGGCTCCCCCTTCGCCGCCGCCACCACGCCGCGTACCTCAGATGCCATGTCCCACTCCTCGTCGCGTCGGGCCACAGTGTGCCACGCCGACCGCCGATTCCCGCCGGCCGCGGGCTCAGGCCATGGTGGCCAAGATCTCCCCGATGATCTCCACGGTGGTGTCGGGATGGAGGAGGGCCAGACGGCCGACGGGCTGGTCCTCCCAGGTGGTGGGCATGACGAACCCGACCTGGTCCTCGAGCAGCCGGGCCGACCACTTCTCGTAGTCGTCCCGGTCCCAGCCGGTCCGGCGGAACAGGACCACCGACAGCTCGGGCCGGCGCACCAGTTCCAGGTAGGGCAGTGACTCGATCAGGTCGGCGGTCTGGAGGGTCACGGCCAGCACCGTCTCGACCGCGTCGCGGTAGGCGTCGGTGCCGTTGACGGCCAGTGAGAACCACAGCGGCAGACCGCGGGCCCGCCGGGTGAGGTGGTAGGCGTAGTCGCTGGGGTTCCACTCTTCGGGGGCGTCGCGGTGCAGCACGTCGAGATACGACGCGTCCTGGGTGTGGACGGCCTTGGCCAGGTTGGGCTCCCGATAGATGAGGGCGGCGCAGTCGAAGGGGGCGAAGAGCCACTTGTGGGGATCGACCACCAGGGAGTCGACCATCTCGATGCCGTCGAAGTGGTCGCGCACCGAGGGGGCGAAGAGGGCGGCACAGCCGTAGGCACCGTCGACGTGGAACCACAGGGACCGCTGACGGGCGACCTCGCCCACTCCGGACAGGTCGTCGATGATCCCGGCGTTGGTCGTGCCGGCGGTGGCGACCACCCCGATGGCGTCGGCTCCCCTCGGATGGCGCTCGAGGGCGGAGGAGAGGCAGGCTCCGGTCAGCCGGTGGTCCTCGCAGGGGACCAGGAGGGCCTCGACCCCGAGCACCCGCAGGGCCTTGCCCACCGAGGAGTGCGCCTCTTCGCTCACCGCCATCAGGGGTTGCCGGGGGGAGCGCCCCCCCAGGCGGTGGGTGGCGGTGTCCCGGGCCACCATCAGGGCCGACAGGTTGCCGGCCGAGCCGCCGGACACGAAGCAACCGCCGGCGCCGCCGGGCAGGCCGGCCAGTCCGGCCAGGACGCCGAGGGCCTGGTTCTCTGCGGCCACCGCCCCGGCCGCCTCCATCCACGAGGTTCCCTGCAGCGACGAGCAGGCCACCACCATGTCGAACAGGAGTGACGCCTTGGTCGGCGCGGCGGGGATGAAGGACAGGAAGCGGGGGCTGTCACACGACACCACCGCGGTGGCCAGCTCCTTGTCGAACACCTCCATGATCCGGTGGGCGTCGGTCCCGCCAGCGTTGATCAGTCCCCGCAGGCTGGCGTCGAGCGAGGAGGCCTGGGCCCCTCCGAAGTCCAGGGGGACGGGATCGAGGGCCAGGCGCCACCTGCAGTAGTCGAGGATCAGGTTGGTGAGCTGTTCGTCGTAGACGAACATCGGGTTCCGCATGGCGTCCTTTCTCGGTGGGCACCATGATCGCAGAGCGGGGTCGCCGCCGGATGCCCGCGCCGGTCAGAGCGCAGCCCGGTGGACCGACACGGCGTAGTCCCCGCCGGCGGCGAAGGGCTCCCGCGACCAGGTGGACCACCGGCCGGCGGGGCTCAGTCCGGCCTGCCGGCAGTGGTCGTCGTAGGTCGCCAGCGAGTAACCCCGGTCCAGTTGGAACCCGGCCACCAGGACGCCTCCGGCACTGAGATGTCGGGCGCAACCCGCCACCAGGGCGCCCTCGGTCCCGTCGGTAGTGAAGACGGGCACGTTCCCGGCCAGCAGGACCATCTCGAAGGTCCGGCCGAGGTCGAACTCCGTGAGATCCCGGACCAAGAAGGTGAGGTCCGGAGCCAGCCGGCGGGCGGTGGCGATCATCGACTGGTCCCGGTCGACCCCGACCACCCCGATGCCCCTGCGGGCCAGCTCCCTGGCCACCCGACCGGTTCCGCATCCGGCGTCGAGGACCGAGGAGGGGCCCAACTGCTCGACGAAGTCGGCTTCTCCGTGGATGTCGGCGCCGGACGCGGCCAGGGCATCGAACCGCTGCTGATAGGAGTCGCCGTCCCAGCTCATGGGCGAATGATGCCCCACTGGGACGGCGGCCCGGTCACCCGGTGGTGCTCCACAGCGTCGGCTGTGACCGGTCGGGCGCGTCCAAGGGGTGATAGCCGGGCAGCTCCGCCATCGGGGTGTCGAGGTAGACCTTCGCCTCGGGCGGCTGGGCGAACCGGCCGTGGCTCCACCGGATCTCGATGTGCCCGGACACGGTGCGGGTGTCGCCGTCGGGCCGGCTCCGGTAGGTGGCGGCCCAGTCGACCCGCGGCTGCCCGGCCACCGCCGCGGTCATGGTGAACTCGTCCAGTGCGAACTGGTCCCGCCAGTCCCAGGGGCTCACGACGCGGTAGCGGGCGGGCGTGGCGGTCCGACGGTCGTGGCCCAGGACAAAGTAGGGGGCGCTCCCGATGCGCAACAGGCGCCAGAGCATGGTCTCGGGGGCGACGCCCGACGACCGCAGTTGCGCTGACCACCTCGAGGCCGAGGCGATGCTGACGGCGCGGCAGAGATCGGCGTAGGCCGATCGCGAGGGGGCGTCGGGGTAGGACTTGCCGGACAGGGCCGCCTTCAATGCGTCCAGCTGGCCCCGGTCGCACTGCGACGGGAGAGACGGAAAGCCGGCGAGGCCGGCGGCCCCGACACAGGCCCGGTACAGCGCGGCGAACTCGGCGGGGGCGACCGCCTCGTACCAGTCGCGGCGCTCCCAGTTACCGGTGGTGGCCAGCAACCCGTCGAAGACCCGTCCGGGGGAGGCATTGGCCAGGATGTCCGACTCGTACTTGCAGCTGACCAGGTAGACGTGGTCGATGCGCAGGTCGATGGGCGCCACCTCGTCGCCGGGTGGCCGCCGGCCGCCGGTCCACTCGATGGTCAGCGGGTGCCGGCCCCGGAGACCGTCGGTGGCGTCCAGCAGGGCCCGACCGTTGGCAAACGAGAGGGACAGCTCGACGGTGAGCCGGCCGGCCTCGGCGATCGAATCGAGGCGGTCCCAGACCGCGCCGGGCACATGCAGCTGACCGGGGCGACCGGCCAGGGCCGCGGCAGGGTCGTCGAACGGGAGGGTGCCCAACGCCGTCCCGAGCTCGGTGACCGTGGTCCGGTCATCGGGCATGGGCCTCAGCCCCCGACCAGATGCTCGCTGAGCGACTCCCCGACCAGGACGCAGCGGGATGTGGAGGTGCAGCGGACCGCCGACAGGGGTTGGGCCGACCCGACCGCCAGCGCCGGCCTCCAGGGATGATCGGAGGACCCGGTGAGGACCACGACGCCGGCCTGGGGCGAGCTGGCCGCCGAGCTGCCCACCGCCATGCAGGCGTCGGCCGACGGGCAGGTCACGTCCGTGAGGGCGGCGGCCACGGCGGGCACCGGTTGGCTCGACCAGCCGGCTCCGCCGGTGGCCGTGGTGAACACCAGCCCGTGGCCGGTCCGGGAGCTGCTCAGCGTGTTGGCCGTCGTCCCCACCACCACGCAGTGGACCCCGGCGACGCCGGCCGGGGAGGTGGGAGTCGTGCTGCCCGCCACCCCCGGCGTGGTCGTCGACGTCGGGGTGGTGGTCGGGGGCGCGGAGGGCGGTGCCGCACCACTGGTGCCCGACTCGTCCACGCAGGAGACCCCGTTGAGGTATCCGGTGCCCCTGGGGATGGGGAGCGCGGCCCACGCCGAACCGCCGTCGGTGGTCACGACGACGGATCCGGCGATGTGGTCCACGTCGACGGGGGTGTGGGCGGTGACCCAGCAGTGCCGGTCGTCGGGGCACGAGATGGCCGAGGCGCCCGAGACGCCGGCCGGGAGCGACGCCCGCTGTACCCATCCGGAATTGGCCGAGGCCGAGACCAGGGCGACCACGCCGGTGGCGACCGTACCGCTGGCCACGCATCGGCGGTCGGGTCGACAGGCGACCGCGGTGACATCGAGGATGCCCGGCGGCGTGGGCGATGTTGTCCAGGTGGCGCCGCCGTTGGAGGTGGCGATGATCACGCCCTGCCCGTTCGACGTCTGGCTGGCCTGGCCCACCGCGGTGCAGTGGCGCTGGTCGCTGCACGAGATCCCCGCCAGGTAGCCCACCGTGGGCGGGATGACCTGGCTCCTCCATCTGGCGCCGCCGTCGAGGGTGGCGATCACCGCCGCCCCGTTCGGGGCACCGGCCCCCCCGACGGTGGAGCCGACGGCCCAGCAGGAGTTGGCGTCGGCACAGTCGAGTCCGGTGAGGGAGTTGACCGGCGGCGGCAGGGCCACCGGGGTGAGCGCACCGAGCCACGGCGAACCGGCGGCGATCGGGGAACCGGACGGGGGCGCACCACCACCGCAGGCACCCGAGGCCATGGCCAGGGCCACCACCGAGGCGGCCAGCCCGACGCGGTGGCGGGACGATCCCACCGCCCTTGCCCGTCCCTTGCGGCAGGCCGCGGAACGGAGTCGGTCGAAGCCGGACGGCCCGGGGCCGATCGCCCCGGGGAGAGGGTGCGCCGGGATGGGGGTGATCGCCGTCAACCGAACCCGATCACGTCGGGGACCGCCGCCTCGCCGTCGAATCCGTGTCGCCGGGAGGGCGGTGTCTGGTGACTCACGATGAACCCTGCTCGCCTCCCGCGGACGGTGGGCTCACCGGCCCGGGTCCTCCGCGGATCGTCTCGACTGCGCCCACTGATCTTGGCACGGTCACGGCCGGTCGGGGCGCGACCTCGGGCGGGGCGTCTCCCGTCTACCGTACGTCGGTGGTGTTGGTCCGTCGCCTCTCCGTCCGCCCCGAGCCCATCGACCGGCGCGCCCGGCGGTGAACCTGGTCGATCTCATCGTGGTGGCGGTGGTGGCGTTGGCGGCGATCCAGGGTCTGCGGCTGGGCGCCATCGTCCAGGTGCTCTCCTTCGGGGGCTTCTGGGTCGGCCTCTACCTCGGGGCCCTGCTGGCCTCGGTCACCGTCCGGTGGGCACACGCCCAATCGGCACGCACCACGGTGGCGCTGGCCACCATGCTGGGCGTGGCCACCCTGTGCGGCGTGGCCGGCCGCATCGTGGGCAATCTCGCCTTCCGGCGGGTCCACCGGGGCCTTGCCGGGTCGTTGGACTCGGCGCTCGGCGTGGTGGTGGCGGTGATCGCCTCCCTGCTGGCGGCGTGGCTGCTGGCCAACACCCTGGTGAACAGCTCGTCGCTCAGCCTCAACGCGTCCATCGACCAGTCCAAGATCATCCGGTCGCTCGACAACGTGCTGCCCGCCCCGCCGTCAGTCTTCTCGCGGGTCCAGAGCTTCCTGTCCTCCGAGGGCTTTCCGCCGGTGTTCGCCCAACTGGCGCCGGCCTCCGCCGGCCCGGTCTCGCTTCCGGGGAGCGCCCAGCTCCAACAGGCGGTGGTCCGGGCCGAGTCGTCGACGGTCAAGATCATCGGAGACGGCTGCGGGCAGATCCAAGAGGGGTCCGGGTTCGTGGTCGCCCCCGGCGTCGTGGTCACCAACGCCCACGTGGTGGCCGGCATCGACCACCCGATGGTCGAGGACAGCGGCGGCGACCACCAGACGTCGGTCGTCTCGTTCGACCCCTACTACGACCTGGCGGTGATGCGGGTGGGCGGCCTGAGCGAGCCGCCCCTGGCGCTGGTTCCCGAGGAGGTCGGACGGGGGGTCGAGGCCGCCGTGCTCGGCTACCCGGGCGGCGGGCCGTTCACGGCCGCGCCGGCCGGGGTGATGGCCGCCTTCGAGGCCGAGGGACGGGACATCTACGGCCAGGGCCTGACCGTGCGCAGCGTGTATGAGCTCCAGGCGGTGGTCCGTCCGGGCAACTCGGGTGGTCCCCTGGTGCTGCCGGACGGCCGGGTGATCGGGGTCGTATTCTCGCGGTCGACCACCAATGACGACATCGGCTACGCGTTGACCTCGCCGGGAGTGCTGTCGCGCGTCTTGCAGGCCGAGTCGGTCCGGACACCGGTGGGGACCGGCGCCTGCACCCCCGGCTGAGCCGCCGGCGACCGGCCCCGCCGGATGCCGCCTTGGGCGGCCCCGACTAGACATGGGAGCATGACGCTCCCCATCGAGGACTACGGCCTCATCGGCGACCTCCACACGGCGGCGCTCGTGGGCCGGGACGGTTCGATCGACTGGCTGTGCCTGCCCCGTTTCGACTCGGCGGCGTGCTTCGCCAAGCTGTTGGGCGACGAGGATCACGGGTCGTGGAAGCTGGCGCCCAGGGGGTCCCACCTCGCCTCCCACCGCCACTACCGGGGCGACACCTTGGTCCTCGAGTCGGAGTTCGTCACCGACGAGGGGACGGTCCGGGTCATCGACTGCATGCCGATCCGTGAGCGGCACCCCGAGGTGGTGCGCATGGTCGAGGGGGTCCGGGGCAAGGTGGCCATGGAGATGACCCTGACCATCAGGTTCGGGTACGGGCAGATCATCCCCTGGGTACGCCGGGCGGGCGGAACACTGCAGGCCATCGCCGGCCCCGACGGGCTGTCCCTGTGGACGCCCGTCGAGTGCAGGGGCCAGGACTTCTCGACCGTCGCCGAGTTCACGGTGTCCGAAGGACAGCGGATCCCGTTCTCCCTCTGCTGGTTCCCGGCCAGCGAGGAACCCCCCCGACCGGTCGATGCCGGCTACGCCATCCAGGACACCGAGCTGTGGTGGACCGACTGGTCGTCGCAGTGCACCTATACGGGTGACTACCGGGAGGCCGTGGTCCGTTCGCTCATCACCCTCAAGGCGCTGACCTACGAGCCCACCGGCGGGATCGTGGCCGCCGCCACCACCTCGTTGCCGGAGACGTTGGGGGGCAACCGCAACTGGGACTACCGGTTCTGCTGGCTGCGCGATGCGACCCTCACCCTCGAGTCCCTGATGCGCGGCGGCTTCTATCAAGAGGCGATGGACTGGAGGAATTGGCTGCTGCGGGCTTCGGCCGGCGATCCGGCCCAGATGCAGATCATGTACGGCGCCGCCGGCGAGCGGCGGCTGGACGAGTGGGAGGTCGACTGGCTTCCGGGCTATGAGGGGTCGACGCCGGTGCGCATCGGCAACGCCGCGGCCGGCCAGTTCCAGCTGGACGTGTACGGCGAGGTGATGTCGGCCCTCTACGAATCCCTCCACACCGGCGAATCCGGTGAGAGCCGGACCTGGCAGTTCCAGCTGGCGCTGATGGAGTTCCTCAAGGACGGCTGGCGCGAGCCGGACGACGGGATCTGGGAGGTGCGCGGCCCGAGGCGCCACTTCACCCATTCGAAGGTGATGGCCTGGGTGGCCATCGACCGGGCCATCAGGACCGCCGAGGAATTCGGGATGGAGGGCCCCCTCGACCAATGGCGGGCGATCCGCCAGGAGATCCACGACCAGGTGTGCGACCAGGGATTCAACGCCAGCAAGAGCTCGTTCACCCAGTACTACGGCTCGGAGGAGCTCGACGCCAGCCTGCTGATGATCCCTCTGGTGGGATTCCTCCCGGCCCGCGATCCCCGGGTGCGGGGCACCATCGAAGCCATCGAGCGCGAGTTGGTGGACGGAGGGTTCGTGCTCCGCTACCAGACCGCCGACACCGGTGACGTGGACGGGCTGAGCGGCCGCGAGGGGGCTTTCCTGGCCTGCTCGTTCTGGTTGGCCGACTGCCTGGCGCTGCTGGGTCGGGACCGTGACGCCCGCCAGCTCCTCGACCGGTTGCTGGGACTGCGCAACGACCTCGGCCTGCTGTCCGAAGAGTACGACCCGGTGGCCGGTCGCCTGGTGGGCAACTTTCCCCAGGCGTTCTCCCACGTGTCCCTGGTCAACTCGGCCTCGAAGCTCGCCGGGCACGAGAAGCCCACCTCCAGCCACGTCATGCTCGGGCTGGCCCGCAGGTCCTTGAACCGCGGGAAGCGGAGTTCGGGGACCCTGCACGCGGGCGGCCTCACCGCCCGTGACATGGTCAACAAGCTCGTGCAGAACGTCGACGCCGGCTCGCAGGGCGACGCCGCCCGGGCCATCCGGGCCGTCGTCGCCAATCCGACCGGTCGAGCCACAGGGACCGGGGAGAGAGCCGCGCCGGAGCCCAAAGCCAAACCTGCGGCCAAGGTGGACGCCACGACCGCCGCGGCCACGGCTCCGGCCAGGACGAAGAAGGCGGCCGGCCGCACCCCGGGCAACGCGAACCGGCCCTCCGGCCACCGGACAGTCCTGGGGACCGACAAGACGGTCGCCAAGAAGACGGCCTCTGCCAAGAAGAAGACCACCAAGAAGACGGCCGTCAAGAAGAGGGCGCCCACAAGAAAATAGCCAAGAAGTAGGCCAGGGGCCGCAGAGGGCAGAGCGGCGCCTCCGGCGCTTGAGGTGATGCATGCGGTGGGATCCGGATCGGAGGTGAAGCGGGGATGAGCGGAAGCCACAGTCGGTCCACCGGCGGCGGGGGCTCCGAAGGGGGACGGGCGCACTCCTATCCCTTCTACCCGGAGGACCCCTCGCCGCCCCCGACGGGGACCGCCATTGCCGACGGGGTCATCGAGCTCGACACGCTGCTCGGGGGGTGGAAGCAGGTGACAGCCGGCTACGTGATCGAGGGGGAGGCCCCGGTGCTGGTGGAGACCGGCAGCCAGAGCTCGGTCCCGGTGTTGCTGGCCCAGCTCGAAGGACTGGGTCTCGGTGCCACCGACCTGGCCGGAGTGGTGGTCACCCACATCCACCTCGACCACGCCGGCGGGGTCGGGGACGTCGCCCGGGCCTTCCCCGAGGCCACTGTCTACGTCCACCCGAAGGGGGCGCGTCATCTGGCCGACCCGGCCCGGCTGGTCGACTCCGCCTCCCGGGTCTACGGACCACTCCTGGACTCCCTCTACGGCCGGCTCGATCCCACCCCGCCGGAGCGGATCCACGTCCTGGAGGACGGAGAAGAGATCCGGGTTGGTCCGACGCGTTCGCTCACCGCCGTGGACTCCCCGGGTCATGCCAAGCACCACCTGGCGCTGCACGACTCGCTGAGCGGTGTCCTGTTCGCGGGGGACGCCGTCGGGGTGAAGCTGCCGGACGGCGGAGTGTTGCGCCCGTCGACGCCCCCGCCTGACTTCGACCTGTCCCAAGCCCTGCATTCGCTGCAGCGCTTCGCCGAGCGACGCCCGACAGGCCTGGCCCTGGCCCACTACGGGCTCCTCGCCGACCCGCTGGCCGTGCTGGCGGAAGCGGATGGGACGCTCCGTAAGTGGGCGGACGTGGCCGAGACAGCATTCCGGAACGGCCAGGACATTGCCGACGCGCTGGCCGTCGAGTTCCGGTCTGACCTCGACGGTGTCCCCGATGAGCACCGGGAGAAGCTCGAGGTGATGAACGGCGTGCACTCCAACGCCGCCGGGCTCCACCGCTGGCTATCCCACCGCCACCCCGATGGAGACCGCCGAGTCGACGGCGGGTGAGGGTCTGCCCGTGTGGGCAGACCCTCCCTCTTCTGGTGTTCTACCAGGGGTTCTGGTAGCTTCACGGCCCACCAACCCCGGTTCGGAAGGCGCGGAGCCATGGACGGCGGGGGGCCGATCGAGGCGGTGGATCGAGGCGGTGGGCCGAGGCGGTCGGCACGGACCGTACCGGGATCCGCGCCAAGCGGGTCGGACGGCGACACAATAGATACATCTGTCGGCTCCAGATCGGACGACCAGGAGGGATGGCGGAACCAAGGTGAAGCGGACAATCGTTGCAGTGGGATCGGTCATTGCCCTTGTCGCACTCAGTGTGGCCCTGGGGGGTGCGGCGGTGAGCGCGACGGATGGCTCGTCCACCGCCGTCATCGTCTTCGACGATGCGGCCCAGCAGGCGAAACTGATCATCCCCACCCCTGCCTGCCCGACCTCACAACCGGACTGCCAGTGGAAGTTCTTCCTCAACGAGCCGAAGCTGCATGTCGACGTGGCCACCGTCTACGGGACATCGGGGACGCTGACCATCGCCTATCCGAAGGGTTTCTGCGGCGTGATCCAGGCCGATGCCTATGTCGGGCCACCTTGGGTGGCCAAGCGGGGATTCCAGCACACCATCGCCGACTGCACTCCTTCGCCGACACCGACGCCAGCCCCCCCGGCCCCGACGCCCATCGCGCTGCCCAGCCCACCGACGCCTCCCGCGCCACCCCCGCCACCGGGGCCCGACTCTGGCTCGGTCGCCGGCACAAGTGCCCTGCCTGCTACGGCTCCGACTGACGCCCCGGCCGCCTCCACACCGGATGCTCCGGTGGTGACCGCCCATGTCGCCGCCCCGGCCGGCGCCACAGCCACCCGGCTGCCCTTCACGGGTGCGAACATCACGCTGCTCTTGTGGGTCGGGTCGGCCCTGGTCCTGTTCAGCCTGGGCCTCCTCACCACCAGTCAGTCGAGGCGCAGAATGGTGCGGCGACTCGGCAACTGCCCATGGCCCCTCTCCGGAGCCCCGCCCGAACGTCAGTAGGGGACTGGCCGCGCTGGCCGGGAAGGCCGGCCGGCCTCGCCGAAGCTGATCGAGGGTGAGCGGGCATCGGGAGACCCGAGAGGTGGAATGCCATGTCGGCGACGCCCGTGCTCTTGAGGTAGCTGCCTTCGCTGCTGGTCCCATCCCTTCGAGCGCACCCACCCGTTCCGACCGATGGCGGAGGCAGTCCGTGGCACCCCGGCCTCCGAAGCCGGCTCCCGACGAGGGCATCACGAAGGTCCCCTTTGCCGTGCGCGATCCGGGGCCGGGGCTACTGGTCCCGACCAGCCGACTCGGGCCGTCAGACGCCCTTCTCACCCCTTTCGCCCTGTGCTACTTTCCGACGAGTCGCACCTCGGCGGGGGATCGAGTTCCGGACTGGAGATCACAATGTCAAGAAAATGGAATCGCAGGATCGTTGTGGGCGTGGCCGCCGTTGCCGTCGCCTCGCTGGCCGGCGTGGCCCCCGCCGCCTACGCGGCAAGCTCGGTCTCGGCTGTGACGGCTACGCCGTCCCGCTTCGGTGCCGGGGCGTCAGCTACCTACGCCGTGGGTTTCACCGCCACCGGCGGGTTGGCTGCCGGTGACACCATCACGCTGACCGGCCCCTCGGGCACCATATTTCCTTCACTCACCAACAACTACAAGGTAGACGGCTCCGTCCTGGCCGTTGCACCGACCGTCGGCACCAATACGGTGACGATCACGACGCCGCCCACGTTCGTTCCCGTCATTGCGGGAGGGTCCGTGACTGTCTCGGCTGGG
>DATBOO010000161.1:0-14920 GCA_036553725.1 Acidimicrobiales bacterium
GCGCCGGTGGGTCAATGACGGCCTCGTGCCCATCACCGGGCCGGAGGCCCGGGCCGCGGTGGACGACCTGACCGAGGACGAAGTCCTGGCCCGCCTCCACTTCCGGGTGGCCTCGGAGGCCCACCGGGCCGGCGACGACGAGGCCACCCGCCGCCATCTCACCCTGGCCTCCGACCTCGCCCCCGACGACCTGACCATCTGGCGGGCCGGGATGCCCCTGGTCGGGGAGGACCCCTTCGGCGATGCCTTCTATGCCCGGTACGAGGAGTGGCGGAAGCGGGGCAGTCCCGCCCACGGGCTGCCGCCGGTCACCGGCACCGGCCCGGTGGCCTGATCCCGCCGGGGCCGTCCCGGCGAATCTGATCCCGGCGGTCCGGGTCCGGCCCGGTGTGGTTGCGCGCTACGGTGCGCATCGGGCACCCTTGGGCCCACCCGGTGGCGACGACGGCCCGCTCCGGTGAACCGTTGGACGACAGGGAGGAGCCCCAGGTGGCAGACGACGTCCTGGACAAGATCATCGGCAAGCCGACGGGGACCACCGTGGTGACCGTGGAGCGCGGACAACTGGCCCTGTTCGCCGACGCGGTCAAGGACCAGAGCCCGGTCTACCGCGATCCGAGGGCCGCGGCCGCGGCCGGCCTCCCCGGCATCCCCGCCCCGCCGACCTACCCCTTCGTCATGGAGCACTTCGGGGCCTACCCGGAACTGCAGACGGAAGAGGCGCCGACGGGGAACCCCATGGCCGAGGTCCTCGGCCCCCTGATGGCCGGCGGCGGGATCATCCTCCACGGCGAGCAAGAGTTCAACTATCACCGGCCGGTCGTGGCCGGTGACGTGCTGATCGGGGAGGGCAAGGTGGTCGACGCCTACCGGAAGGAGTCGAAGGGCAGGACGATGACCTTCGTGGTGGTCGAGACGGCGTGGAGCGACCGGGCCACCGGCGAGGCGGTCTGCACGTCGCGCATGAACATCATCCACCGGGTCTGATGCCCGACCCGGTGGCGGACGACCCCGGGGCACCCCTGCCGGCCCCCGTGCTGCGGCGGGTCGAGGGCGGGGTGGTCTGGATCACCCTCAACCGGCCTGAGGCCGGCAACGCCCTCACCGCCGACATGCGGGAGCAGATCATCGGCTGGCTCGAGGAGGCCTCGGACGACCTGGCGGCCCGGGCCGTGGTGCTCACCGGGACCGGGGAGAAGGGATTCTGCACCGGAGCCGACCTGCGCTCGGCGTCCGTCGCCCCGGCCCGGCCGGAGGGCGCCCCCCGACTGGCGGTGGGGGACGCGGCCCGCCAGATCCGCACCGGCTGGCAACGCCTCATCAGCGCCGTCCTCGACTGCGAAAAGCCGGTGGTGGCGGTGGTCAATGCCACCGCCGCCGGAGGCGGCATGCACCTGGCCCTGGCCTGCGACCTGGTCCTGGCGGCCGAGGAGGCGAAGTTCATCGAGGTGTTCGTGCGCCGGGGGATCGCCCCGGATGCGGGCGGGGCCTATCTGCTGCCCCGGCTGATCGGCCCCCAGCGCGCCAAGGAGCTGTTCTTCTTCGGGGACGACGTGCCGGCCCGGGAGGCCGAGCGCCTCGGCCTGGTCAACCGGGTGGTGGCGAGGGACGAGCTGGCCTCCCTCGCCGCCGAGTGGGCGGCCAGGCTCGCCTCGGGCCCGACCAAGGCCATCGCCATGGCCAAGTACCTGACCAACCGGGCCCTCGAGTCGGACCGGGCCACCGCTCTGTGGGACGAGGCCGTGGCCCAGGAGCTGATCACCGGAAGCGAGGACTGCGCCGAAGGGCTGGCCGCCTTCGCCGAACGCCGGTCCCCGGTGTTCAAGGGCTGGTAGCGGCGGCCCCAGATCTAGAACCAGTTCTCGTTTTGCGCGGTCCGGGTGCTAGAAACTCCCACGTGAACCGTTCCCGCCCGCCCAGAGCCTGACCGGTGTCGATAGGAATCCGCAGCGAGCACGAGGAGCTGCGCCAGTCGGTCCGTCGCTGGATCGAGTCGCACTGCCCACCAGCGGTCACACGACAGGCCCTCGACTCGCCGGACGACGTGCTCCCACCCTTCTGGGGTGACCTCGGCGCCCAGGGCACCCTCGGCATCCACCTTCCTGAGGCGTCCGGTGGGCAGGGTGCCGGGTTCCTCGAGTTGGCGGTGGTGGCCGAAGAGCTCGGACGGGCGGCCACCCCCGGCCCGTGGGCCACGTCGGCCGTGGTCGGGGCGGTCGTGTCGGAGTGGGGGAGCCCGGCCCAGGCCAAAGAGCTGCTGCCCGGCCTGGCCGACGGGTCCACTCCGGCCTCGCTGACGTTCCCCACCGGCGCCCCTGACGGTTCGCCGACGGCACCGGTCGGCCTGGACGGCCGGCGCGGCCCGGGCGGCGCCTTGACCGTCGAGGGTTCGACCGGCCCTCTCCCGAACGGGGCCGTGGCCGCCCTGGTGCTGGTCCCGGTGCGGATGGCCGGTTCGTTGGCGTGGGCCCTGATCGAACGGGGTGAGGGCGTGACCGTCGAGCCGCTGGCGAGTCTCGACCCGACCCGCCGCTCGGCGCGCTGGACCCTCGACCGGGTGAAGGTGCCGGAATCGGCGCTGCTGCCCGGCGCACCGACCGACCGCATCCTCGAGATCGTCCTGGTCGTCGCCGCAGCCGAAGCCGCCGGAGGGGCCCGCTGGTGCCTCGACACGGCCGCCGAGCACGCCCGGACCCGGCGGCAGTTCGGTCGTCCCATCGGCCAGTTCCAGGGCGTGAAGCACCGCTTGGCCGACCTGCTGGTCTCGGTCGAGCAGGCGGTGTCGGCCATCTGGGACGCGGCCACCGTGATGGACCACGCCCGCCCGTCGGCCCCTCCCCTCGGGGGCGCTCCCGCCGAGGGGTCCCCACCGGTCGGCCTGTCGGCGCGGCTGGCGGCAGCCCTGGCGCTCGACGGCTATGTCGAGGCGGCCAACGGGGCCATCCAGGTCCTCGGGGGGATGGGCTTCACCTGGGAGCACGACGCCCACATCCACCTGCGCAGGGCCACCACCCTGCGCCAGCTGGTCGGGGGGACGGCCCCCCTGCGGGCCGGGGCCGCTCGGGTGGCCCTCGGTGGCGGGCGCCGCCGGCTGAGCGTCGACCTCCCTGTCGAAGCCGAGGGGATCCGCCGGCGGTTGTCGCCAGTCGTCACCGCCATCGCCGCCGTCGAGGATCCGTCCGAACGCCGGCGGGAGCTGGCCGACGCCGGGCTGCTGGCGCCCCACTGGCCGCCGCCGTGGGGTCGGGACGCCGGCGCCGTGGAGCAATTGGTGATCGACCAGCTGTGCGACGAGGCCGGCCTCCGCCGGCCCAACCTGGCCGTGGCCGCCTGGGCGCTCCCCACGATCATGGCCCACGGGACCCCGGAGCAGACCGAGCGCTGGGTGGCCCCCACTCTCCGTGGCGAGCTGCTCTGGTGCCAGATGTTCAGCGAGCCGGGAGCGGGCTCCGACCTGGCCGCACTGTCCACCCGGGCCACCCGGGCCGAGGGGGGGTGGACGCTCCACGGACAGAAGGTGTGGACATCGGTGGCGGCCCGGGCCGACATGGGCATCTGCCTGGCCCGGACCGACCCGGACCTGCCCAAGCACCAAGGGATCACCTACTTCCTGGTGGACATGAGGTCTCCCGGGATCGAGGTCCGCCCCCTGCGGGAGATCACCGGCCACCAGCTGTTCAACGAGGTGTTCCTCGACGGGTGCTTCGTCCCGGATTCGTGCGTGGTCGGTGAAGTGGGCGGCGGCTGGAAGCTGGCCCGGACCACCCTGGCCAACGAACGGGTGTCGCTGTCATCGGACTCGGCCTTCGGCGGGGCGCTCGAGGGCGTGCTCGACCGGATCGGGGCCCGGGCCGAGCGGCAGGACCCGGTCACGCTCGACCGCCTCGGGTCCCTGCTGGCGGAAGCCCAGTCGCTGGCCCAGATGGGGGTGCGGGCCACCCTCCGATCGGTGGGGGGTCTCCAACCCGGGCCCGAATCGAGCGTCCGCAAGCTGCTCGGGGCCGAGTTCGAGCAGCGGGTGCACGAGTTCGGCCTCGACCTCTGCGGTCCTGACGGTGCGCTCACCGGGGGCGAGGCCGAGGTCTCCGCCCACGGGATCCTGCAGAGCAAGTGCCTGACCATCGCCGGCGGCACCAGCGAGGTGCAGCGCAACGTCATCGGCGAACGGCTGCTCGGCCTGCCCCGTGATCCGGAGCCGGGAAGCTGAGTGTGTGACAAGATCCCGGGAGACCGGTGCGCCCCCGGGGGACGGGGGCGCCGAACGGACGGAGGCCTGATCGATGGGTGACCACGTGCTGTACTTCGAGAATGTCGCCGAGGGTGACGAGGCACCGGTGCGGACCCATGTCCTGAGCCGGACCGATCTGGTGGCCTACGCCGGCGCCTCCGGCGACTTCAATCCGATGCACCATGACGAGGTCAAGGCCAAGGCGGCCGGCCAGCCCAGCGTGTTCGGGCACGGCATGTTCTCGATGGGATTCCTCGGATCGGCCCTGACCGACTACGTGGGGGTCGGGCACGTCCGCCGCTTCCAGGTGCGCTTCGCCAAGCAGACCTGGCCGGACGAGGAGCTGCGGACGAAGATCGTCGTCACCGGCGCCCGGACCGAGGGCCACGACCACCTGGTCGACCTCGACGTGCGGCTGCACAATGCCGACGGTGAGGAGAAGGTGGTCGGACAGGCCACCGCGGTCGTCCCGACCCGCCCCTGACCGGTCCCCGGCCGTGGGCCGCACCGGTGGTGCGCAGCCCGGTCAGGCGATGCTGAAGGGCGGCACCCCCGACGAGATGCCCTTGAACAGGCTCCCCTTGGCCTTGGCCAGCTCCTCCGGAGTCCACATGGAGTCACGATGGATCTCACCGACGATATGGTGGCCGCCCATGGCCCAGATGTCGCCGCCGTAGACGACGAAGTTCTGTCCGCTCACGTCGGCGGCCTCGTCCGAGGCCAGGAAGGCCACCAGCTGGGCGACGTTGCGGGGGTCGAATTTGTCGAAGCCCGCCTCCGCCTTGGCCATCTCGCCGAAGAGGTTCTCGGTCATCCGGGTGCGCGCCCGCGGTGAGATGGAGTTGACGGTGATCCCATAGCGCTCGAGCTCCCGGGCCAGAACCCAGGTCAGCGACGCGATCCCCCCCTTGGCCGCCGCGTAGTTGGCCTGGCCGGCGTTGCCGAAGAGACCGGACTCCGACGCGGTGTTGACGATCCGGCCGGTGAACTTCTCCCCGGCCTTGGCCCTGGCCCGCCAGTGGACGGCGGCATGGTGGGACGGCGCGAAGTGTCCCTTCAGGTGGACGCGGATGACGTCATCCCAATCCGACTCCTCCATGTTGAAGCTCATCTTGTCGCGGAGGATGCCGGCATTGTTGACCAGGATGTCGAGTTGGCCGAAGGTGTCCACGGCCTGGGCGACGAGCTCCTTGGCCCCCTGCCACGAGCTGACGTCGGACGCGTTCACCGCCCCGTCACTCCCGGCCGACTTGATCCGTTCCACCACCTCTTCGGCAGGATGCTTGTCCCCGCCCTCCCCCTGCACCGAGGCGCCGACGTCGTTGACGATCACCTTGGCCCCTTCCGAGGCCAGGAGCAGGGCCTCCTCCCGGCCGATGCCGCGTCCTGCGCCGGTGACGATGGCAACCCTGCCGTCGAGCATTCCCATGATGTCCTCCTGTGTCGATCTCCAGTGGCCGGGCACCCTGATGCCGCGACGGAACCGGGGAAGCATGGCCGAAATGCACCCCTTCCGGCAAGACAGGGCGGGTGGCGGCACTGGCCGTGCCCCGTCGGCCCCGTCCGAGGCCTGCCCGCCACGGCTCGGTCGATATCTAGACGGGCTCCATGCCGAAGCGGGCCATCAGCGCCCGCTCCTCGTCCGGTGAGGGCGGCGCGTCCCGGTTCCACAGCTGGTGGAGGCCGGCGAAATAGGCGTCCATCGCCGGGGCGTGGATGACCAGGAGGCGGGCTTCCTCTTCCGTGGGGTTGCCGAAGGTGTGGGCGGTGCCGCGGGGAACCAGCACGAACCCCTCCGGCTCCACCATGCGCTCCACGCCCTCCACGATCACCGACACCAGCCCGTCGAGGACGAAATAGGCCTCCGAGCAATTGGTATGACGATGGGGCGGTGGGCGCCGCCCCCCGGGCGGCAGCGTGCGCTCCATCAGCGAGAAGTCGCCGCCGTTCTGCTCGGCCAGCGCCTTGAAGAACATCACACTGCCTCGGGCGCGGTACTGCTTCGCCGCCTCACCGGGTCCGATGACATCGGAAATCATGGTCCGACCTCCCGCCCAGACGCTAGGCCGGCGCACCGCCGTCCTGTCGGATCTCCCGACGGACCAGGGCGCGTCGGCCGGGGCTGGCAGTATGGCGGTCGTGCAACTCAAGGTCGTCCGCTACGAGGTGTCCGACAGGATTGCGACCATCACCCTCGACCGCCCCGACCGGCTCAATTCATGGACCGGACGGATGCACGCCGAATACCGGTGGGCATTGGCCCGAGCCGAAGGCGACCTCGGCGTGCGGGTCATCGTGGTCACCGGCGCCGGGCGCGCCTTCTGCGCGGGAGCGGACTCCCGCGCCCTGTCCGGCCACGTCGAGCGCGGTGGCTACGACCCCGGGACGCCCGAGGACCTGGCCCTGCCCGGATTCGGGGTCGACCCACGGTTCGATGCCGACTTCGCCTACCACTTCGGCCTGTCCAAGCCGGTGATCGCCGCCATCAACGGGCCGGCGGCCGGGGTGGGCCTGGTGCTGGCGTGCTACTGCGACCTCCGCTTCGCCGCCGCCGGCGCCAAGCTGACCACGGCCCACGGCCGGCTCGGCCTGCCCGCCGAGTACGGACTGTCGTGGCTCCTGCCCCGGCTGATCGGACTGACCCGGGCCAACGACCTCCTCCTCTCGAGCCGGGTCGTCCTGGCCGAGGAGGCCGCCACGATGGGCCTGGTGAACGAGGCGGTCCCGTCCGACCGGCTCATGGACCGGGTCACCGAGTACGCCGGGGTCCTGGCCACCACCGTCTCCCCTTCCTCGCTGCGGGCCACCCGGCTCCAGGTCTATGCCGACCTGCACGGGGACGCCGCCGCCTCGGTCACCCGGTCACAGGGTCTGATGGAGGAGATGATGCGGTCCGCCGACTTCGCCGAGGGGGTCGCCGCCCTCGGGGAGAAGCGGACCCCCCGCTTCGGCGACCTCGGGCCGGACCGCCCGTGACGGTCATCACCGCCCCCTGCTCTCCCGGCACCCCCGAGCCGGTCGGTGGGACGATGCCGCGGTGAAGGCGATCCGCTTCGACCTGGCCGACCCCGCCTTCCCGGCGTCGAGGGTGGAGGTGCCCGAGCCCGGGCTTCCGACCGGCGAATGGGCGCGGGTGGCGGTGACGGTCGGCGGGGTCTGCGGGAGCGACCTCCATCTGTTCGCGCCGTCCGCCGGCGGGTCACCGACCCTCGTCTCGATCGGGACCCTGCCCTTCCTCCTCGGCCACGAGATCGCCGGCACCGTCGTCGAGGTCGGCCCCGACTGTCCCTGGTCGACCGGGACCCGGGTGGCCGTCGATCCCATCCTGCCCTGCAAGGTGCGCGGCATCGACCCGCCGTGTGCCAGCTGCGCCCGCGGATGGCCGTCGAGCTGCCTCGAGTTGGACAGCCGGGTGCTCACCCCGGGACGCTCGATCGGCTACACCGACGGCCTCGGGGGAGGCTGGGCCGAGCAGGTGGTGGCCCACCCCTCGATGCTGCACGAGATCCCCGACGGTGTGCCCGACCGGGCGGCCAGCCTCCACGAACCGGTGTCGATCGCCCTCCACGGCCTCGGGCGCCGCCCCCCGGACGACGGCTCCCCGATCCTCGTCGTCGGCGGCGGGGTCATCGGGTTGGCGGCCCTCGTCGCCCTCGGGGCGCTGTTCCCGGAGAACGCGGTGACCGTGATGGTCCGCCATCCCCACCAGGCCGCGGCGGCGGAGGCCTGCGGTGCGGCCCATGTCGTCCGGGGGTCGGGGGCCGCCGCCTTCGAGCAGCTGGCCGAGGTGGTGGGCGCCCGCACCACCGGGTCCGGGGACGACCTGATGCTGGTCGGCGGCTACCCCTATGTCGTCGAGGCGGCGGGCAGTGCCGGGTCGGTGACCGGCGCCCTGCGGGCCGTCGCCAACCGCGGCACCGTGGTCATGCTCGGCGCCATGGGTACCGGGCGGGTCGACATGACGCCGCTCTGGTACAAGGAGGCGGTCCTGATCGGCTCTGTCGACCACGGCCGCGACCCGTTGGCTTCGATCGGTCGGGCGTCACCCGGCCGTGACCACTCCATCGACGTGGCCCTCGACATCCTGGCGCAGCGGAGGTTCCCCACCGACGCCATGATCACCCACGAGTTCCCGCTCGAGGCCTACCGCGACGCGGTCGGGGCGGGGCTCGACAAGGGGGCGAGCGGGGCGGTCAAGGTGGTGTTCCGCCCCGGGCCCTCCTGACCGGACCTTCCTGGCCGGGCATCCGGGAGCAGGGGCGAGCTACCGGGCGGGGGCGGCCACCGGATGGTCCCGGACCTCGGGGAGGACCTCTTCGGCGAAGCGCCTGATGCCCTCGAGCGCATCCCTGCCGGTTGTCCAGGGCTTGACCAGGGCCCGGCCCACGCCGGCGTCCGCACACCGGCGGAGGTCGTCCCGCCCGGCCCCGGCACCCAGGGTGATCTCCACCGTTCCGGGCCGCCCCGCCTCCTGGCGGAGGTGTGCGATGCGGGAGGCGGCGGCGGGGATCTGCTCGACGGTGTGGTTCATGGGGATCCACCCGTCCCCGAGCAGGGCGGCTCTGCGCAGGGCGGCAGGGCCGTCGCCGCCGATGTGGAGTGGAGGCCACGGGGACTGGGCCGGCTTGGGCTCGAACATCACCGGCGCGAAGTCGAAGAACTCACCGTGGTGCTCGACCACCGGCTCGCTCCACAGCCGACGGCAGACACCGATCGCCTCGTCGACCCGACGACCCCGGCTGGCAAAGTCGAGCCCTACCGCCTCCCACTCCGCCTGCAGCCAGCTGGCTCCGATGCCGAATTCGACCCGTCCGGAGGAGACGATGTCCAGGGTGGTGACCGCCCTGGCCGTGATGAACGGGTGCCGCAGTCCGATGTTGTAGACGTGCGTCCCGAAGTGGATCCGATCGGTCTGCCCGGCCAGGAAGCCCAAATAGGTGAAGACATCGAACACGGATACGTCGGAAGGGATCGGGGGGTGGTCGGACCCGGCGTACGGGCTGCCGGTGGCCTGCACCGGGAGCACGAGGTGTTCGGGCATCCACACCGACTCGTATCCCAACCGGTCGGCCTCGCGGGTTGCCTCGGCCCAGAGGGACGGGCGCAACACGCCGAGCGAGATCCCGATCTTCACTTCGCTACCTCCCCTTCGGTGGGCATCCGGCCGGGCAGCCGGGTCGATCATAAGCCAGGCCCGGGATCACTGACAGTGGCGTCATACAACGGGCCGACAGGGCGGTAGCATCGGCCCGAACGCCGGGCCCAGACCGTGCCCGTCGCAGACCCGAAGCACACCGGCAGCCGGAGGAAGCGTCCATGCCCCGTCCCCCCGAGAGCGCCCGATCCCCGGTCGGGGACGACCCGGCAGGCGGGTGGAGTTGATGGCAACGGGCCGGGTACGCGAGCGGCTGGCCGAGCTGGGACTGCAGCTGCACGGGCCGCACCCGCCGCACGATCCCCTCGACGCCGCGGTGGTGCACGGCGGCGTGGCCCGGACCTCGGGCCAGCTCCCGAGGATCGACGGCGCCCTCACCTGTTCGGGCGTGCTGGGCCGGACGGTCACCGTGGAGGAGGGCCGGGCGGCGGCCGAGGTCTGCGTGCTCAATGCCCTGTCGGTGCTGGAGGTGGCCCTCGGCACGCTCGACCGGGTGGAGCGGGTGCTCTCGGTCACCGGCTATGTGGCTTCCGACCCCGACTTCCACGGGCAGCCGGCGGTGATGGACGGAGCCAGCGCCGTCCTGTTCGACGTGTTCGGGGAGGCCGGGCGCCACACCCGTTCGGCGATCGGGGTGGCCGCCCTGCCCCGGGGGGGAGCGGTGGAGATCGAGTTGACGGTGGCCGTCGCCCCCGGCCCGGGCACAGGATCATGAGGGAGACCGGAGATGGGTGAGAACGGAGCCGCGGTGCCTGCCGGGCAGGCGGCAACCTCCGACGAGTTGCAGCGGATGGGCAGCGCCACCCTGGGTGAGTCGGGGGCCATGACCTCGCCTCCCCGGCTGCGACCGGTCTGGCCGGACGCCCGCCTGGCCGCCCCGGCCTTCCCGGTCCGGTGCACGCCCGGTGACAACCTGGCCCTGCACGTGGCGGTGGCCCGGGCCCCCGCCGGCAGCGCCCTGGTGGTGGACGTCGGCGAGGTGCTCGAGCGGGGCTACTGGGGCGAGGTCCTGACCACGGGCGCCCAGGCCCGGGGGCTGGCGGGGCTGGTCATCGACGGCGGGGTCCGCGACGTGGCCGCCCTCCAATCCCTCCGGTTCCCGGTCTTCTCCTCCCTGGTGGCCTTGCCGGGTGCCACCAAGCAGGCCCGGGGCAGTGTCGGCGCACCCATCCGGTTCGCCGGGCTGCCGGTGGCCCTGGGCGACTGGGTGGTGGGGGACGTCGACGGCGTCGTCATCGTGCCCGGGGGCGAGCTCGATGCCGTCATCGCCGCCGCCCGGGCCCGGACGGCCAAGGAGGCCGGCTACTTCGGGGAGCTGGGGGCGGGTGCCACCACCGTGGAGCTGCTCGGGTTGGACACCTCGGTGGTGTCGGTGGACCCGGGGGTCTGACCGGCCTCTCGAACGCTGGCCGGCGGTTGTCAGGCTTCGACCGGGTGGGTGGGCGGGCGGCCGGCCAGCACGTCGCAGACCGCCTGGCTGGCCATCTGGGCCATCGCCGTCCGGGTCTGGGTGGAGGCGCTGCCGATGTGGGGCAGCAGCACCGTCCGGGGGGCAGCCAGCAGTTCCGGACCGACGGCCGGCTCGGCCGAGTAGACGTCGAGGCCGGCGGCGAACAGCTCGCCCTTCTCCAGGGCCAGGGCCAGCGCCGCCTCGTCGACCACCGCGCCCCGGGCCGTGTTCACCAGCACCGCCGTCGGCTTCATGAGCCTGAGCTCGGCCGCCCCGATCAGGTGCCGGGTCGACGGGGTGAGCGGGACGTGGAGGCTCACCGTGTCCGATCGGGCCAGCAGGTCGGGGAGCTCGGCGACATAGCCGGGCAGGCCGGTGTCCGTCCGGGTGTGGTGGAGGACTTCCATGCCGAATCCCTCGGCCCGTCGGGCGACGGCCCGGGCGATCCTTCCGTATCCTACCAGCCCGAGGCAGGTGCCGTGCACGTCTCGGCCCAGATGGTCGGTGATGCCCCAGCCTTCCCACCGGCCGGCCCGGAGGTCCGCCTCGGCATCCGAGGCGAGTCGTCCGGCGGCCAGGATCAGCAGGAAGGCCAGGTCGGCGGTGGTCTCGTCGAGTACGCCGGGGGTGTTGCAGACGGTGATGCCCATCGCCGCCGCCTCCGCCACGTCCACGTTGTCGTACCCGACGGCCGCCACGCTGACCACCCGGAGGCGGCCGGCCGCCCCTGCCCGCAGGACGGCGCGGTCGACCCGGTCGGTGAGCATGCAGAGGACGGCGTCGAACCCGGGGGCCAGGGCGACCAGGTCGGGATCGGCGTCCTCGGCCAGGACCAGCTCGTGGCCGGCGGCGAGGACGGGGTCGGTCCCACCCTCCGGCACGGGATGGGTGAGCAGGACGCGGGCCACTCAGTGGTGGGTGTAGTCGATGGGCCCCGCATCCGGAGTGCCGATGGCGAAGCAGAAGCAGTGGATGGCGGCGTTGTCGCTGACCGGGCGGAGGCTGTGAACGGCATCGGGCGGGATGTAGACCAGGTCGCCCTGGGCGACGGGTCGGTCCTCGTCGGCGATGGTCATGATGCCCCGGCCCCGGAGCACGTAATAGAACTCGTGGGTCGGGTGGGAGTGCGGTTCGACCCGCCCTCCGCCGGGGACCTCGAATTCGTTCACCAGCTCGAGGAAGCCCCCCTTGGTGACGTCCCGCAGCTCCCGGGGATTCACCATCCACCACACCGGGACCGTGCCATTGTGCTCGACGACCGGCGCGGCATTCTCGATGTTGCGTACATCCATGGTCATGGCCGTGGCCACCTCCCGTTGGTCGGTCCTTCCGGGCTCGGTCGGCGCACTCGGTAGAGTGCACCCTGATGCAGGTGTCAGGTTAGATCAGGCGCGAGGAGGAGGGCAGATGGGCGAACCCGGCCGGACCGGGCCGGAGGCACTGGTCCCCGAGGACCTCACAACGGAAGGATGGGCCCCGTTCGGCTGGCTGCCGGTGCCGGACACCGACCCGGCGGACGGCGAGGGACGGTTGTCCTTCGCCTGGATAGACGCCCATGTAAACCTCATCGGCCACCGTCGCGACGAGGTTCCTGAGGTGCCCGGAGGCCTGCGGTGCGAGGTCCTCTTCCGCCATGCCACCCACACCCAGGCCCTGATGCCGCTGGACGTCCCCGCAGTGATCGTGGTGGCTCCGGCCGGGGTGGGTCTCGGCACTCCGGGTGACGCCGAGTCCATCCGGGCCTTCAGGTTGCCCGTGCTATCGCCGGTGGTGCTGCATCGGGGCACGTGGCACTGGGGTCCCTATCCGGTGAGGGCCGAGTCGGTCCGGCTCTTCAACGTGCAGGGCCTGCGCTACCGGGAGGACAACGAAAGCGTCGACCTCCTGGCCCGGGGGATGCCGGTGGACGTGCTGGTGGACTGACCCGGCAGCGCCCGGCGGCGGGCTCAGCGCGGCGCGGCCGGGAAGAGGGCGCGGTGGACCATGGTGGTGAGGGAGTCGAGGGCGGCGCTGTCGGTCGGTTGGCCCATGAACTCCCGCATGAAGTGGAACCGGTCGAGCATGGCGATGACCGCCATGCCCGCTACTTCGGGGTCGAGGTCGCCGGTCGGGCCGGCCGAGGCGATCCGGGACGCCACGGCGTCGATGTGGGCGGTCACCATCCGCCGGTTCTGGTCACCGACGACCGGGTCGATGGAGGCCAGGTCGGTCCACGACCGGAACAGGGGTGCGTACCGTGACCACAGGGCCGAGTAGTCACCGATCCACTGCCGGAGACTGTCCCAGCTCCCGATGTCGAGGGAGCTCCCGGCCTCGGTCACGGCATAGAGGCTGGACGCCTCGCCGGTCGCCTCGATGGTGAGGGCCCGGATCAGGTCTTCCTTGTTCGAGAAATAGAGATAGAAGGTTCCGTGCGAGGTGTTGGCGATGTCGACGACGTCCTTCACCCGGGTGCTGTGGTAGCCCCGTTCGTCGATCGCCTCCATGGCGGCGTCCAGGAGGTTGCGCATCGTCTGGCGGCCCTGGCTGCGCAGCGACCGCTTGCTGGCGGGGACCCCGACGGCGGGGACACCGTCCGCCTCGGCGCCGTCGACCTGCTCGACGAGGTCCGGGGACGGGCGTCGGCTCCTTGATGCAGCCTTGGCTCCCGCCTGTCGCCGCGGCCGCCCGGGCCCCTTGTCTGGGGTCTTCGCCATTGGAGGTGGATCGTACCCTTCCGCCGGTCACCCCTACCGGGGCGACGCTCCGCCGGTTCGACTGGCGAGCAGCTTCTCCATGGCTTCTTTGGCCTGGCCGGCCGGGCCCGAGAAGGCCACCGTGCCGTGCTCCAGGATCACCGCCTCCTGGGCCAGGTCGACGGCGCGGTCGACCTGCTGCTCGACCACCAGCAGTGCGGTGCCGGCCTGATTGATCCGGCGGAGGCCCTCGTACACCGTCTCGATCACCACGGGGGCCAGCCCGAGCGACAGCTCGTCGGCCACGAACAGGTGGGGGGGAGCCACCAGGACCTTGGCCAGCGACAGCAGGCGTTGTTGACCCCCCGAGAGTGTCCCCCCGCGCTGTTTGCGGCGCTCGCCCAGCACGGGGAACCCCTCGTAGGCCCGGTCGAGGGCGTCACCCACCGATTGGCGTCCGAGCCGCTGGCGGAAGACCAGTATGAGGTTCTCCTCCACGGTGAGGTTGGCGAATATCCCTCGGCCTTCGGGGACGTGGGCCATCCCGGCCCGGGCGATCCGGTAGGCGGGCCGGCCGGTCACGTCCCTCCCGGCCATGCGGATGGCGCCGGCGGTGCTCGGCATGAGTCCGCTCACCACCCGGGCCACCGTGGACTTGCCCGCCCCGTTGGAGCCGAGCAGGGCGGTGATCCCCCCGGCCGCCACGCCGAAGCTGATGTCGAAGAGGGCGCGGTACGGGCCGTAGGCGGCGCTGACATGATCGACCTCGAGGGCGGGCGAGCCGCCGGCTCCCGAGCCGTTCTGCTGCGGCCCCGGCGGGGTGGAGGCCCGGATCATGCGCTCGTCCCGAGATAGGCGTCGCGCACCAGGGGGTCGGCCATCACCTCGTCGAAAGTGCCCTGGGCGACCATGGAGCCGAGGTCCATGACGATGGCCCGGTCCACCACCGCACCGACCATGGCCAGGTCGTGCTCCACCAGCAGCACGGCCAACCCGCGCTCGTGCTGCAGGGTGCGCAGGACCTGGGCCAGCTCCTGGGTCTCGTGGACGTCGAGCCCCGAGGAGGGCTCGTCGGCCAGGAGGATGGTCGGTTCCGCCACCAGCGCCCGGGCCAGCTCCACCAGCCGGCACGAGCCCAGTCCCAGGGCGCTCACCGAGTCGTCGGCCCGGTGGCCGATGCCGACCAGGTCGAGCACCTCCGCCACCCGGCGGAGCTCGTCGGCCGCCGGGCGGCTCCGGTTGCACAGGTCCTTCCACAGCCGGCCGTCGCCGCGCCGGGCCCGCTCCGCCACCAGGAGATGTTGGCGCACGGTCATGTCCGGGAAGACCTCGACCCGCTGGTAGGTGCGCCCGATGCCCAGGCGGGCCCGCTGGTAGACGGCCAGACGGTCGACCTCCTGGCCGGCCAGCTC
>DATBOO010000196.1:0-7995 GCA_036553725.1 Acidimicrobiales bacterium
CTCGTAGGGACCGAAGACCCCGGCGTCGACGAAGGGGGCGAGGACCGCCACCTCCCCCGGCACCGCGCTCCCGCCGGGTGCCGCCGGGGGCGTCATCGGTCCACCCGACCGGCGGGCCGGCCGTCCAACAGGTCGCTCAGCTCGGTGACCAGTGCCGCCGGGACCGGCCAGGGAAACACGCCCTGTGGCCCGGCGTCGCCGTCGTCCAGGGGTCCGGTCATGCCCCGCAGGAACAGGTAGGCGGCCCCCCCGAGGTGGGTGGCCGGGTCATAGTCGGGGAGCCGCCAGCGCAGGTACCGGTGGAGGGCGACCGAGTAGAGGAGGGCCTGCAACGGATAGTCGTGTTTGGCCATGGCCGTGGCCAGGTGCCGCGGGTGGTAGTCCCCGGGCCCAGGGCGGTGCCCCCACGGGGTCAGTTGGTTGGTCTTGTAGTCGGCCACCACGAAACGGTCCCTCCCTTGCCGGTCCCGCACCCTCATGATCAGGTCGATCGACCCGGTCAGGTGACCGGACAGGCTCACGTTGATGATCCCGTCGGCCAGTTCGCCGGCCCAGGGACGCAGGGGGTCAGCCGCGGGGAGGTGGTCGAGCACCAACCGGCCGATGTCCCGGGTGTCGGCGGGCTGGCCGGCCTCCCCGAGGCGGAGCTCGAACGACATCTCGTTGAGCCGGTCTCCCGGGGCGAGGCCCGCCAGCGAGAGGCCGCCCCACAGCGGGCCGAGCGGGGTGCGGATCGCCGCCAGCAGGCCGCCGACGAGCGCCGTCCGCCCGTCGGCGGTCGAATCCGGGGGACCCCGGCGCGGTGTGAGGTCCACGGCGCGCCGCGCCAGCTGACGGTCGATGCCGGCGGCGAGCGACTCCTCGAGGTCGGGCGCGGTGAAGTCGACACCCTCCAGCACGGCGTGCACCAGGGTTCCGAAGGTGGTTCCGGCGGGCAGCCACGCCAGTGGCCCCGGCAGGCCGGCGGCTGGTCCGTCGACCGGGCGGTCATCCTCCGCCTTCCCGTTCAGGTGCTCCTGCCCCCCGAGCCCGTCCACTGCCGCCCCGAGCCCGTCCCCCTGCTCGTCGTCGGCGCCTCCGTCGGCCAGGGTGCCGTCGTGGGGGTCGAGAGTCTCCGCCGAGGAGTGCCGGGCGATGGTGGAGAACGACCACCGGTGCCTCGATCGGTCGGGCGCCGCCTCGAAGGGCACGAACACCAGCGGCTCGAGGGCGCGGTCCCCTGACCGGTCGACCCACGGGTCCGTCGCCCCGGTGGGTCGGGCGTCGATGGCCCGCACCTCGATCGTGTCGCCGGCCCGGGCCACAAGGGGAGCGAGGGCAGCGAGCACGTCGTGGTCCGACGGGATGGCGACCTTCTTCTCCCGGTACAGGTCGGGCTCGATCACCCCCCCGACCCTGGAGAAGAGCATGTGGGCCAGCGCCGTCCGCTCGCTGGTCGAGGCATGGGCCCACCACACCATGGTCTGGTGCTGCGCCCGGGTCAGCGCCACGTAGAGCAGTCGCAGCTGCTCCCCCATGGACTCCTGCGCAGCCAGTTCCTTCCGCCTCTTGCTACCGGCTGCATCCGGCCAGGGTTGGCCGCCGGTCAGGTCCACCACCCGGTCACCGAGGTCCGGGTCGACGTAGGAGACCGGTTGGCTGCCCCCGCCCCTGCGCCACAACGAGGGCAGGCAGACGATGGGGAACTCCCGCCCCTTGGCCAACCATATGGTCATTACCTGCACGGCGTCGTCCTCGGACTCGATGCGGCGGGCGGTGACCCCCCCGTCGACCTCGGTCTCGGCGTCGATCTCCGGCTCGGTGTCGAGGAACGCCAGCATCCCGCCGACGCTGGTCAGCCCACCGGGAACGGACCCGTGGAGGAGCTCGGCCAGGTGGTCGAGATCGGTCAGGTTGCGATCGCCGTCGGGAGCACCCAGGACCCGGGGCACCACACCGCTGTCCACCCAGACCCGGGTGAGCACGTCGGCGGCCGAGTGAGTGGCGAGCATGTCCGCCCACTCGCGCAATTGCGCCTGCAGGACCTCGAGCTCCGGTCCCGGCGCCGATGCCAGCTGTTCGGCCCGCCAACCCTCGAACCACGAGAGGGCATAGGTGCGCACCCGCCATATGTCGGACGGACGGTCCATGGCACCGAGGAGGTAGCGCATCTGGTCGGCGGCGGGGGAACGCAGCACGGTGTCGCCTCCGGACAACACCGCCGCCACCCCGTGCTCGAGCAGTGCGGCCTGGGCAGCCTCCGCCTGGGCCCCCGTACTCACCAGCACGGCGATGTCGGAGGGACGCACACGGCGCGGCTCGTGCTCGCCGTCGACGGGGATGACCGCACCGTCGAGCAGTTCGCGCACCGCCATGGCCAGGTCCTCATGGATCGCCCGGGCGGCCTCGTCGGTCTTCACCTGGCCGGCCCTGGTGGTGCGCTCGATCTGCTCGCCGACGGCCAGACGGAGCGCCAGGGCGGGGAGTGGCCGGCCCTGGGTGTCCCGGAGTCGGAGCCCCCGGTGCCGGGGGGCCGCCTCGACGTCCACGAAGGGGATGTCCCGGTCGCCGAAGGTCGCCCGCTCGAACAGCGTGGCCAACGACCCCACCACGGCGTCGTCCGCCCTCCAGTTGGTGCCGAGGGACCGGCGGTCTGCTCTTTCGTCCCCGACGCTCGCCTTCAGGTAGGTGTGGATGTCGGCGCCCCGGAACGCGTAGATCGACTGCTTGGGATCCCCCACCAGCACCAACGTCGTGTCCGCCCCGTCGGAGCCGAACAGTTTCGAGAAGATGTCCCACTGCACCGAGTCGGTGTCCTGGAACTCGTCGATCAGCGCCACTTTGAAGCGGTTGCGCAGCGCCTCCACCACCGCCGCCGACCCCGGCCCCTCCAAGGCCCCGCGCAATTCGGTCAACAGCTCGTCGAAGCTGACCGTGCCGTTGCGCCGGCGCCGCTCGGACACCTCCGTGATCGACCAGGCGACGAGCTCGGAGAAGAGCCGGTCCTTCGGGGCCACCCCCTGATCGCGCTCCGTCGGGATGAGCCGGACATCCGGGCGGCGGACCACCTGCTCCGCCGTGACCCTGAGGTCCCTCAGCTTCAACCCCTCGACGCCGTCGGTCCCGCGCACCGCGGCCCCCGTGAGTGCATCGGCGCACGCGTCGGCGATCAGCCCGCCGGTGTCCTCGACGAGCCGGGCGTCGCCGTCGACACCGGGCGAGGCCCCGAGCGCGCCCCGCACCTGAGCGGCAAAACCGTGGATGGTGGTGATGGTGGCCGCATCGAATTCGGCGATGGCGGTGCGCAGCCGGGCCAGTCGGGCCTGCCGATCGGCGGAGCACAGATATTCGAAGAGGACCTCATCCGGCATCACCTCCCGGGCGCCGGCCAGGCAGTCGGCGGCATCGATGAGCTGATTGCGCACCCTCGACCGGAGCTCGCCGGTGGCGGCGCGGGTGAAGGTGACGACCAGCAGTTCGGATGCGAGGGCGCGGCCTTCGGCGATGAGGCGGGTGGCCAGGGCGGCCAGGGCCGACGTCTTTCCGGTGCCGGCGCTGGCCTCGATGGACAGCGTCCCCGAGGGGAGGGCTCCGGTGACGTCGAACGGGGTCGTTCCCGGCGCCGTCATGCGGGCCGACCCTGCAGATCCGCCAGTTCGGCGGGCGGTTCGGGCGGCTCCTCGCCCGGGGATGACCCGTACTCCCGGGTCGAGTGTTCGACCGCGTCCCACAGGTAGCGCGCGTATCCGGCCACCCGTCCCGAGGTGCGGAAGGGATCACCGGGTCGCGCCTCGAGCCCCATGATCTCCTCGTAGTCGGGTGCACCGAAGACCAGCCTGACGGCTTCGTCGTCACCGTCGGGGAAGCCCCTGCCGCTCCACCCGGCGCGGCTCGCCTTGCCGTCGTAGACCACCCGGGAGAAGGTCGGGAACAGGGGCAGCGGCTCGGTCATGCCGCGGCGGTAGCAGTCGACCACCACTCCCAGCGCCGCCACCGCCTGGACCCGCATCTCCCCGGCTTCCGCCGAGGGAACGAGGTCGTCGATCCGGAGCGAATTCGGCTTGCCGTCCGGGCTCCGGCCCACGACGACCGAGCGCCACGGCGTGGTGGGGTCGGTCCCGACGAGGGCCATCAGGTCGAGCCAGGCCGCCACCCGGTGGTGAGCCTTGCCGCGTGTGAACATCACCCTCGCCGGCCCCGGTGTCTCCGCCTGGAGCTGGAGGGGGACCGATCCGACGATCCGGGTGCCATCGGCCAGATTGAACCCGACGTCGACGGCCCCGCCCGGAGCGCGGCTCACCCCGTGGTCATCCGCGGCCGAGATCAGCGCGTCCACCTCCTCGACCAATTCGGCGACGGCCCGGTCCCCCAGGGCGCCGGGCGGCAGGGTGCCGAGCGCCTGTTCCCACTGTCGCCACTCCTCGACCCCGGCACCGGCCATCAGCGCCTTCAGCAGGCGGTCGCCGACCCGCCACCCGTGGAGACCGGCGAGATCCATCGGCAGTAGGGCCGACACCTCCTCCTCACGGTCCGGAAGGCGGGCCTCCAATCGCTGGGTGAGGAAGGCCTTGGCCGGGTTCCGGAGGAACGAGTGCAGGCGGGCCAGTTCGATGACCTCGCCGCCGACCGGGTCGAGCGGATCCTCCAAGAACCGCGGTGCCCTCCTGGCCCGGTTCCGCCGCGCCTCGGCGCCCCTGAAGTCGGTGCGGTCGAAGCCCCACGGCGCGCCCGGGATCAGCGCTCCGGCCGAGAAGCACCGGTCGTCGAACGGGTGGCGCGGATGGACGGTCTCGAGCTGCGCGGCGAACTCCCTCCGCAGACCGGGTTCCACCAGGGCGGAGGCGGCGTCGAACAGCTCGGCGGTGGGGACGGCCCTCGGGACCTCCTGATTGGTCCGGACGTCGCGCCCGTCGTGCATGACCAGGAGGTGGTCGCCGGCCGCCAGGACGGCCTCGAGCAGCGACTGGCGGGCCTCCCCCCGGGTGTCGCCGTCCCCGATCCGGGGGGTGGCCGCAGCCAGGTCGTCGCCGGTGGCGGGCACCGGGGCGAAGGCCCACTGGTCCATCCCGAGGAGGCAGATCACCCGGAAGGGGACCCACCGCATCGGGGTCATCGACGTGACGGTGACGCCGCCCCGGAAGAAATCGGGCCGACCGACCGCCGAGTCCAACTGCCCGTCGAGCATCCTCCGGAGGTCGGTGAAGGTGAGCAGGACCGACGACGGCGCGCCACCGCTGGTGGCGGAGTCGGCGGCCTCGGCCAAGATCCGGTGGACCGCCTCGGCCTGCCACTCGGAGCCGCGGGGGCCGGCGAACAGCGCCGCCACCGCCCGGTCGAGCCGGCCGACCCATGCCCCGACGGTCTGCGCCTCGCCGGACTGCGAGGCCAGGTCGCCCAGGTGCCACAGCACCTCGGCCAGGCGCCCCGCGGTCTCGACGTCGCTCCCCTCGCACCCGAACGGGGCGACGTCGCCGATGCCGAGGTCGAAGTCGGCGTCCTGGACGGCGGAACCGAGCAGCAGCCGGTCGAGGGCGGCCTGCCAGGTGTTGGTCACCACGGCCTCGGGCACGCCGAAGGCGACCCGATGACCGGCGTCGAGACCCCACCGGACATTGGTGACCCGTACCCATTCGCCGATGGCGGCGAGGTCCTCGTCGTCGAAGTGGAACCGCTCCCGAACCGGGCCCAGAGAGCAGAAGTCGAGGACCCCGGCCGCGTCGAAGCGCCCGGTGACCAGCTCGAGCAGCTCGATGGTGGCTCCCACCACGGGATTGGACCGTCGGATCGACTGGTCGGCGATGCGGTAGCGGAGGGACGGGGCACCTCGTTGATCACCCCGGCCGTCATCCCGGTCCGCTGACCCCCGGGGAGTCCCGGACCGGTCGGCCGCCGGGCCGAAGACCGCCTCGACCAGCGGGGCGAAGCGCTCGAGGGCCGGACACAGCACCAGGATGTCGTCCTCGGTGAGACCGGGATCCGATGCCAGGAGGTGCAAGATGCCGTCCCGGAGCACCTCCACCTGTCGGGTGGGCCCGTAGCAGGCGTGGAATTGGAGCGAACGGTCCGCAGGGTCGAACCCGGGAAGGGGGTCGGGCACGGTGTCGGCCCGGATGTGGTGCTGCAGCCGTCCGAGGACGGTGGAGGGGTCGGCGGAAGGGTCGCCCACCTGCTCGGGTGGGGGACCTCCCTGGGCCTGGGCATCGGCGAGCATCAGCGCCGTCTCCCGGTGGAGGCGGCCCCACGACCGCAGCAAGGGGTGCTCGACGGCGGCGGCCGGGTCGGCGGCCCGCAACCGGGGCTGCCCCCGAGCGGGCCCGGGACTCGACCGCGGCAGCCGGGCGCCGTCGAGACCGGCGGGCTCCAGCATGAACAGATGCAGGTCGCGGTGCTCGGCCACCGCTCCGGCCAGTTCGAGGAAGTCGCTGCCGGGCAGCAGCGCGAACCCGAACAACACCAGCCGTCCGGGCAGGTCGAGGTCGAGGTGGCCGTTCCGCAACCGGTCGAGGAGGTCGGGCCACCGCTCGGGCGGACTCGGCTCGCCCACCCGCCGTCGGACCAGCCGCCAGAGGTGTGGCTGCCAGGCGGCGTGGGAGGCGATCGGATTCCCCATCCCGTCGACGTGCCGGTCCGCCGCCCAGGCGCGGACCATGTCCGGCCGGTGCAGGTGGTAGCGGTCGAACAGGTCGGCGAGGCGCCGGGCGGAGGCGAACCGGGAGGCTCCGGGCGGCAGGTCGGCGAACGGCACCAGGGCCCGGTCGCCGGGATGCTCGTCGGCGACGCCCAGCACCTCCCACACCAGCCGGTCGATGCTCCACGGATCGGCCGCTTCCGGGTCGCGGTCGGCGGCCAGGACGCAGTTGCGCAGGGTGCCCGGGTAGGCACGGGTGAAGTTGGCGGCCACCCCGTCCCCGGAGCCCGACGCCCCCAGCCGGGAGGCCAGCTCGAGGGTCAGCCACCGGCGCATCCCGTCCGAGGGGACGGCCAACCACTCCGGGGTCATAGGGTCGACCGGCGGGTCGGCGAGCACGGCGGCCAGGCGCGCCGCCAAGGGGCGGGCCTGGCCCGCCGAGTACAGATGCATCATCGCCCTGGACCCTACTCAGGGGGTGACTCACGGACTCAGGGGGTGTGCCGTCGGAGCCCCCCCGCCGGCGGCACGCCGCGCCTCGGCAGCATCGACCTCTCGACCACCCCCAGGTGGTAGCAAATGGGCAGGCGCGTGCCCTTCGGCGGCACGCAGGACCCTCAGGGGGAACCATGGGATACCTGTCGGCGGCAACCTACAACACGAACACCAGCGGATCCGGCGTCCTGGTCTTCGTGCTCCTGGCCATCGCCTTCTACATCCTCACCGCGCTCGGGACCTACGGGACCTACAAGAAGGCCGGCAGCTACGGCGAGCCGGCGTGGTCGGCATTCGTGCCCATCTACAGCTTCATCATCCTGTTGCGGATCGCGGGACGGCCCCGGACGTGGGCATGGTTCCTCCTGCTGGTGATCGTGCCCTACATCGGTTCGCTGGGATTCCTCGTCATCTACATCATCGTCGCCAACGACATCTCGAAGAGCTTCGGGCACGGAGGCGGGTTCACCGTCGGGCTGGTGCTCCTCTCGGTCATCTTCTGGTACATCCTCTGGCTGGGCTCGAGTACGTACCGGGGCCCGGCCGGCCCGGCCGGGCTCGCCGGCGGCGGCCCGGGGGGTTACGGAGGCGGGGGCGCCGGCGGTTACGGAGGGCAGTACCCGCCGGTCCAATCCGGCTATCCACCACCGCCGCCACCCGGCTACCCACCGGCCCAACCCGGCTACCCACCGGCGGGACAGGCACCTCCCCCGCCCATGCCCGGCTACCCGCCCCAGCCGAGCCAGCCGCCCCCGCAGCCGCCGGGCCAGATGCCGCCGGCCCAGTGAGGCGCGCCTGAGCCGGGCTCAGCCCGGGGCCGTGGCGAGCAGTCCCGCCGGGGTGCCGTCCAGGGTCTGGAGGATGGCCTCGGCCAGGGCCCGGGCCGATCCCGG
>DATBOO010000207.1:0-4799 GCA_036553725.1 Acidimicrobiales bacterium
CAGGCATACCGGGGCGGTGCCGGCGTTCATCCCCACCTCGCCGCCGATGACCGGTTTCCCGAGGGCGGCTGCCTGTCCGAGCCGGACCACCAGCCCGTTCCACCGGTCTCCGCCCAGGGCCGCTTCCGCGTAGTAGTCGTGGTACGAGAGGACGTCGATGCCTGGGCTGGCCGAGACGTACTGGTAGTCGGCGCCCTGGGTGCCGCACTGGCCCCCTCCCAGCAGGCCGGTCTCGACCAGATGGCGGGGGTCCAGCGCGTGGATCTCACCGCCCACCGTGTCGAAGAAGGACCGCAGGGCCTCCGCTGCGGCCGACTCATCGGGGCACGTCTGATGCCCGTTGCAATCTGCCGACTCGTCCTGGGGCGGGCATGTCGACGCCTCGGCCTCCGATATCGGTTCCCACATGCCCAACGCCGGGGAGGCCGCGTACCGGCTGACCACGGCATGGAGGTAGTCCCAGTACGACAAGGGGGTGCGCCCACTCCCTCCGGTGGGAGAAGGAGGGTTGTCGGCGGACCGGAACCCCCCCTGGTACCAGGGGGGGTCCTGCCAGCGGTCGCCGTCACACGTCCCGCCCTGGTCGGTGAGGACGGCGATCAGCCGCTGGCTGTGGGCGGCGGCGGCCGCGAACACCCGATCGAGAGGGCCCCAGTCGAGCTGGCCGGTGTGCACGTTGATCGCCATCGACCCCTGGAACACCCAGATGCGGACCAGTGATTCGGGCGCCAACGAGGAGAACAGCTGATCGAGCTGCGCATCGGTGAGCATGGTGCCGCACCCGGCGTTGGTGCCCAATGGGCTCGAAGTAGGCGGCGGGGCGACCGGCAGCGACCGTGTGCGGGCGGCATCCGGGTGCCAGGATCACCGCGTGACCCCCAAGGCGCCCCCGCGTGACCCCCAAGGCGCCCGCGTGACGCCCAGGCACCCCGGTCAGCCGAAGGCCGCTCGGACGGCAGGACGTTCAGCCCTCTTGATGGGCGCCTTCATGGTGGTGATCCTTACCGGTTGTGCCCAGCTCCCCGGAACCTCTGGGACCCCCGGTGCCCCGAACCCCGCGGTCCACCTGAACCCGCCGACGTCGGCAAGCACGTCCACGTCCACCACCCAGCCTCCTCTGCCGGTCACGCCGGTCCAGTGGACGCCCTGCGGCGCCCTCCAATGCGGATCGGTGACCGCGCCCCTCGACTACTCCGATCCCGGCGGAGCCTCCGTGCAGATCGCCGTGGCCCGACAGCCGGCCGCGGTGCCGGCAGATCGCATCGGTTCCCTGGTGATCAACCCCGGTGGTCCGGGGGGTTCGGGCATCGACGACCTGCCCCACGAGCTGTCGGTGCTGGGCCCCGAAGTCCGCGACCGCTTCGACGTCGTCTCGTTCGACCCCCGGGGCGTGGGGCGCAGCAGTCCGGTGAGCTGTCCCGGCGGGTCGGGTACGTCAGGCCAGCTCGTCGACCCGGTGCCGACCACCCCGGCCGCCCAACTGGCCCTGCTCGCCAACGACAAGTCCTTCGCCAGCCAGTGTGAGCAGGGCAGCGGCGGCATCCTGGCCGAGGTCGGGACCGTCGACACCGCCCGTGACCTCGACCGGATACGCGCCGCGCTCGGCGATGCCCAGCTGACCTTCATCGGACACTCTTACGGAACCCTGCTCGGCGCCACCTACGCCGGGCACTTTCCGACCCACGTGCGGGCCATGGTCCTCGATGGGGCGATCGACCCTGCGCTGAGCACCACCCAGTACGTGACCGACCAGGCCGCCAGCTTCGAGACCGGGCTGCAGTCGTTCTTCGCCTGGTGCGCCACTGCCGGATGCGCATGGCGCCCGTCCGGGGACCCCACCGCCGCCCTCCTCGACCTGATCCAACGCACCCGGACCCAGCCGCTGACCGGCTCCGGCGGTGCGACGACCGGCCCCGGTGAGCTCTACGACTCCCTCCTCGCCGGTCTTGGCTCCCGATCGTCGTGGCCGTCGCTGGCCGCCGTACTGGCGGCGGCCGAGTCGGGAGACGGGTCCGCGGCGATGTCGATGAGCAGCCGCTACACGGCCGGAGGCTCGAACAACGGCGCGGAGGCCGAGCAGGCCATCGACTGCGTCGACCATCCGGTGGACAAGGAGCCGTCCAGCTACCCGGCGCTGGCGGCCAGCGTGGGTCGGTCAGCGCCGGTGTTCGGTCCCCTGCTGGCCTGGGGGCTCCTCGGGTGTGCGGTCTGGCCGGCTCCGCCGACCCGGGTCCCGGGTCCCGTCTCCGACCCGGGCGCCCCGCCCATCCTGGTGGTCGGGACCACCGGCGATCCGGTCACCCCCTACCCGTGGGCCGTCGATCTGGCCCGGGAGCTGACCGGCGGCGCACTCCTGACCTGGCAGGGCCAGAGCCACGTGGCCTCCTTCTACAGCCCATGTGTGCGGGCCGCGGACCAGGCCTACCTGGTGGACGGGACGGTCCCGGCCCCAAGGACCACCTGCACCGACTGACCGGCGATGACGTCCACACCGACCGGGGGGGCCGTGGCCGGCAGCCCGAGAAGTCCCGGGTATCCGCCGGCCGACCCCGGGCGACGGCTGCCGGCGCTCCCTTCGGCCGCGTCCCTCTCGGGCCCGGGTCCCCCGGCAGGGGATTTCGATGACCGCCGACATGGGACCGAACCCTCGCAAATTCTGACGAGGCTGGGCCCCGCATCCCAGGCCGCGGCAGGTGCCGGCGAGTCCCCTCCGGCACCGACCCCTGAATTCCGGTCGGGATTCATTGACCAGGTGTTCCGCTCGGCCTACCATGTGCCCAGCAGTGCAGTAAGCCGTCGGCGATCACGGCGGTGCAGTGGTCGACCGGCGGATCATTTGGGGGATCCACACATGCACTCGCAACGGGGAGCGAAACGATGCCAATGGGGTTTGGGACTGCGGGGCATCGTGGCGTGGCCGGCTCACCGGGATACGCGTCTACCGACTCCGGTTCGTGTACCTTCTGTCGCGGAGTCCCTGTATCTGACTGATATCCGAGCATCCCCCCATCGGGAGCAACAAGATCGAAGTTGCCGCAACCGCGTCACTGTCGGCAACTCCACCTCTACCGGGTCCCCCGACGTCGGCTGCCCCCCTGCCCCTCGTGGTAGTCGGCGCCGGGGACCCGGTGGATTCTCCGGTCGCACCGGGCTCCCGGTCTGCGCCTGAGTCGGCACCTGCGCGCCGGCCACCGGGGAGAGGGCGTCGGATCCGGCCGGACCGATCTCAGCGTGTCGTGGGGAGCCACGCCGGCCGGGCGGACTCGTAGGCCTCGATGTCGTCCTGGTACCGGAGGGTGAGCCCGATGTCGTCCCAGCCGTTGACCAGGCGGGCGCGGGTGAACTCGTCGAGGGGGAATTCGGCTTCGATGCCGGCGGCAGGCGCGTCAAGCGTTCCCCGTTCGACGTCGATGGTCAGCTCGAGGGACGGATCCGCGGTCACGGCGTCGAGCAGTTCCCGGCCGGTACGGGCCTCCACCTGGACGGGCACCAGGCCGGCCTTGGTGCAGTTGTTCTTGAAGATGTCGGCAAACCCCGGGGACACGACCGCCTCGAACCCGTAGTCCTGAAGCGCCCACACCGCGTGCTCCCGCGAGGAGCCGGTGCCGAAATTGGGGCCGGCCACCAAGATGTTGGCGCCCATGAACTCCTCGCGGTTGAGGACGAAATCGCGATCGTCCCGCCACTCGCTGAACAGGCCAGCGCCGAACCCGGTGCGCTCGACCCGCTTCAGCCAGTCGGAGGGGATGATCTGGTCGGTGTCGACGTCCGACCGGTCGAGGGGGACTGCCCTTCCGCTCACCACCCGGACGGCGCGCATTCAGTCGAGGTCCGCGGGCGAGGTGAAGTGGCCGGCTACCGCGGTGGCCGCAGCCACCTCGGGGGAGACCAGGTGGGTACGGCCTCCCCGTCCCTGGCGCCCTTCGAAGTTGCGGTTGGACGTCGACGCAGCCCGTTCCCCGGGAGCCAGCTTGTCGGGGTTCATGGCCAGGCACATGGAGCATCCCGGCTCGCGCCATTCGAACCCCGCGGCGGTGAAGACGCGGTCCAGTCCCTCGGACTCGGCCTGGGCCTTCACCCGGTGAGACCCGGGGACGACCAGGGCGCGCGTCCCGGCCCGGACCGTCCGACCCCGGAGGACCTCGGCAGCGGCCCGGAGGTCCTCGATGCGGCCGTTGGTGCACGAGCCGATGAACACGGTGTCGACGCTGATGTCGCGCATCTCGGTCCCGGCGGCCAGTCCCATGTACTCGAGGGCGCGAGCGGCCGCCTCCCGTTCACCGGCGTCGACGAAGGAGTCGGGCTCGGGGACGCGGGCGTCGATCCGGGTGACCTGGGCGGGGTTGGTGCCCCAGGTCACATAGGGGACCAGCGAGGACGCGTCGAGTGTGACCTCCTTGTCGAAGGCGGCCCCGGCATCGGTGGTCACGCTGCGCCACTCGGCCAGCGCGTCCTCCCACGCCGCGCCCTTGGGGGCGTGGTCCCTTCCCTCGAGGTAGGCGAACGTCGTGTCATCGGGGGCGATCATGCCGGCCCGGGCGCCCGCCTCTATCGACATGTTGCATACGGTCATGCGGCCCTCCATCGAGAGACCCTGGATGGCCGATCCGCGGTACTCGATGATGTGCCCGCTGCCCCCACCGGTCCCGGTCCGGCCGATGATGGCCAGGACCAGGTCCTTGGCGGTCACCCCGGGAGGAAGCGCTCCGTCGACGGTCACCGCCATGCCGGCGCGGGCCCCGGCCTCGATGGACATGTTGCAGACCGTCATGCGGCCTTCCATGGAGAGCGCCCGGATG
>DATBOO010000045.1:0-30355 GCA_036553725.1 Acidimicrobiales bacterium
ATGCGATGTGGTTCACAAACCTCGGTGACAACTCGATCGGGAGGATCTCTACCGCCGTGGCGATCACCAACTACACCGGTACCGGCGTCGATGGTCCGTGGGCAATCACGGCAGGGCCGGACAATGCGATGTGGTTCACCAACCACAGCAACAACTCGATCGGGAGGATCACCACCGCCGGGTTGGTCACCAACTACACCGATCCCTCCATCGCCGGGCCGAGTGGCATTGCGGCTGGGCTGGACGGTGCGCTGTGGTTCATGAACGCTGGTAGCAACTCGATCGGACGGATCACCACCGCCGGGGTGGTCACCAACTACACCGATCCGTCCATCGCCGGGTCGGGTGGAATCGCCGCAGGGCCAGACGGGGCATTGTGGTTCACCGCCGGTAGCAATTCGATCGGGCGGATCACCACCGCCGGGGTGGTCACCAACTACACCGATCCCTCCATCGCCGGGCCGAGTGGCATTACGGCGGGGCCGGACGGGGCTCTGTGGTTTACCAATAGCGGTAACAACTCGATTGGGAGGATCTCTACCGCCGGGGTGGTCACCAGCTACACGGGAGTCCACATCTCGATCCCGGTCAGTCCCGGTTCAATCACGGCTGGGCCCGACAGTGCGATGTGGTTCATCAACAAGGGTAAAAACTCGATCGGGCGGATCACAACGGGACCGGCGATCACCCTGACTATCACCACTCCGACTCTTCCGAACGCCGCGGTCGGAAACGCCTATTCTCAGACGCTCTCGGCAACCGGGGGGAACCCTCCGTACACCTGGAAGCTGGCTCATGGGTCTGGAAAGCCGCCAAGGGGAATCAAACTGGACAACGTCACAGGCGTCATCTCGGGTACACCGACCACCCGGAGTACAACTTCGACGTTCACCGTCGAAGTGCTCGACACGAAGACGTTCGGGCCCCCGACCCGCAACACTGCCGTGGCCACCTTCACCATTACGATCTCGTAGTTTGGCTGGAAAGGCAACTCAACGATTTGGGCAAGGTCCCCACCGACCTGCCCCTTTCTGCCGCCGCCTGGCTCGAAGGATCGTCGCTCCAGCCCTACCAGTGCCCCCGGTGGACGGTGCCGTGCAGGGTGCGGGGCCTCCGGGCGGCTGATGCCGTCGGCGGGTCCGGCGAGGCTGACTCGCCAAGCAGGACGGCGCCGAGCCATCGGAGCCGTTGGGGGACGCCCAGAACGGATCGCAGCCCCTCCTCGCCACGGAAATTGCCCAGGAAGGCGGCACCGATGCCCAGATCGGTGGCGCCGAGCAGCAGGGTCATCGTGGCGAAGGCGGCGTCGACGAACCAGTAGGGGATGACCCATTCGACTGCGTCCCCATCGTCGGGGAGTTTGTCGGCTTCCCGGTAGCGGGCAACGTAGGCCTCCGGGTCCACAAACGGGAGCACGATGACCGGAGCCCGTGACATCCCTTCGAATCGCCGGGAGCGGGCTTGCCACCCGGCATCGGTGACCGTCTCCCAGTAGAGCGCGGTCTGAGCCGGGCCCTCGAGGACGACGAACTCCCGGCCCTGCGTGTTCCCGGCCGACGGTGCGCGGAGGGCAGCCCTCAGCAGGTGGTCGACGACTTCGCTCCCCAGCGGACGACCGCTGAAGTTGCGGGTCATCCGCCGCCTTCGCAGCACTTCGGTTAGCTCCACGGCAGCTCCATGCAGCCGACGCTACCGGCCGGCCCCGTCGACGCCGCGGCTGAGCCATCAGCTGAGCCATCAGCTGAGCCACGGGCTGTCCGGTGGCGAATACGGGCCTGCCGACCGGCTCACGAGAGGGCCGCCGTCCTCGTTGGGCCGCCCGCCGCCACGACCCGTACGGGCGGAATTGGGCCGACGAGAGTAATGTCAGTGGATGTGACCCCAACTCCCAGCTTCTCCCGTCGAGCCTTGCTCGGCGGCGGTCTGACCGGGGCGGCGGCCATCGGACTGGCGCCCGGCACGGCGTCGGCAGCAGGCCCCCGGCCGAAGAAGATGCCACGCCCGGGCACCCTCCCCAATCCGGGCGCCAAGCCGGGCACCGATCAGATCCCGTTGATCGAGAACATCGTCATCGTGATGATGGAGAACCACTCCTACGACAACATCCTCGGCATGATGCAGGGCCGCGGCGACGGGTTCGTGCTCGGTCCCGGCGGCAAGCCCACCTCCTCGAACCCCTGGCCGAAGCCATCGGTATTCCCCCCTCCGTCCCGGAAGGCGGTCCTCCACTCGTTCCCCATGCCCAATCCGTGCCAACAGGCCCACTTCCCGTACAACACGTGGGAGGCCTTCAAGGTGTCGTTCAGCCACGGCCAGAACAACGGGTTCGTGAAGAGCCAGAGCGGGCCGGTCTCCATGGGCTACTTCGAGCCCTCGGTCCTGCCGTTCATCAACTCGCTGGCCGCCACCTTCCCGGTTTGCGATCGCTACTTCTGCTCGGTCGGGGCGCAGACCTACCCCAATCGGCGCTATTTGATGGGCGGAACCTCCTTGGGCCTGACTGACGACGTCCTCAACAACGACCGCCCGCCCAACGGCACCATGTTCGAGGCGCTCAACGCCCACGGAATCAGCTGGAAGAATTACTACTCCTCACTGCCGTCGCTGCTGATCTGGACGTATCTGGGCGGCGTCCCCGGCATCTCGTCCAACCTGGAAAAGATCTCCCAGTTCTTCACCGATGCCGAAGCCGGGACCTTGCCGGCGGTCAGCCTGGTCGACCCCGACTTCAACACCCAATCCGAGGAGAACCCCCAGGACGTCCAGTTCGGCGACCAGTTCCTCGCCCAGGTGGTCAACGCGGTCATGAACTCACCCCAGTGGGCCCACACCATGTTGGTCTGGTGCTACGACGAATCGGGGGGCTACTACGACCATGTCCCACCGCCGAGGGCGGTCCGGCCCGACTCGGTAAAGCCGGTCCTTCAGGCCGGTGACACGCCCGGACTGTTCAACCGCTACGGGTTCCGGGTGCCGGCCGGCGTCGTCTCGCCGTATGCGCGGCCCGACTACGTCTCGCACGTGGTCCACGACCACACATCGGTCCTGAAGCTGGTCGAGTCCAAGTGGAACCTGCCTGCCCTCACCTTCCGCGACGCCAATGCCGACGATCTCCTGGACACCGTCGACCTGACCGCCCCTCCGGCGTTCCTCTCCCCGCCTGCGCTCGCACCCGCCGCCGATCCCAGCGTGCTCGCCGGCTGCGAATCGAGCGGGCCGGGCACCATCCCCCCGCCCGGATACGTAACGACGGGCTGATCCCGGGAGCCCATCTGATCCGGGAGCCCGTCCACCGCAGGCGCAGCATCCGGCCGTGGCCGGCCGTGGCCGGCCGTGGCCCGAGGGCGGGCGTGGTCGGCCGTGGCCCGAGGGCGGGCCGGTGGGAATGTTGACCCCACTGGTAGTGTTTACCCTCATGTCGAAGTAATGCGATGGGGCCGGTACCCGCCGGTCCCGACGCCATGGGATTGAAGGATTGTGATCATCGTGCCCACCTTCAGGGAAATGTTGGCCCAGGCCAAGGCGGCCATCCGGGAGGTCGATCCTGCCGAGGCCGAACAGGAGATCGCGGCCGGCGGCGCGGTCGTTCTCGATGTCCGGGAGCCCGATGAGTACGAGCAGGGCGCGCTCCCCGGGGCGCTGCACATCCCGCGGGGGACCCTCGAGACGTCGGTCGAGGGCCGGATCCCCGACAAATCGGCCCACGTAGTCATCTACTGTGCCGCCGGCACCCGGTCGGCCTTCGCGGCCAAGACCATGCAGGAGCTGGGCTACCGCGACGTGGCCTCGGTCATCGGCGGGTTCAACCGCTGGAAGGACGAAGGACGGGACTGGGCCGCCCCCCGGTCGCTGAGCCCGGAACAGCGCAATCGCTACCAGCGGCACCTGCTGCTTCCCGAGGTCGGAGAGACCGGACAGCTGAAGCTGCTCGATTCGAAGGTGTTGCTGCTGGGCGCGGGGGGCCTCGGCTCTCCCGCCGGCCTGTATCTGGCTGCGGCCGGGGTGGGCACAATCGGGATCATCGACATGGATGTGGTCGACGCCTCCAACCTGCAACGCCAGATCCTCCACAACACCGATCGGATCGGAGAGCGGAAGGTCGACTCGGCCAAGAAGACGCTGACCCTGATCAACCCGGATGTCAACGTCGTGACCTACGACGTGCGCTTGGGGGCCGACAACATCCTCGACATCATCGACGGCTATGACGTGATCGTCGACGGCACCGACAACTTCCCCACCCGTTACCTGGTCAACGATGCCTCGCTGGTCAAGCGGATCCCGGTGGTGCACGGATCGATCTTCCGTTTCGAGGGCCAGGCCACCGTGTTCAACCCCTTCGTGGGCCCCTGCTACCGGTGCATGATCCCCGAGCCCCCGCCGGCCGAGCTGGCGCCCAGCTGCTCCGAGGCCGGAGTGCTCGGGGTGCTGCCGGGCATCATCGGCTCGATCCAGGCCATGGAAGCGGTCAAGATCCTGCTCGGGATAGGCGAGACGCTGCAAGGACGCCTCCTGACCTACGACGCGCTCGAGGAGAGCTTCCGGACCTTCAAGGTCCATCGAGATCCCCAGTGCCCGGCCTGCGGGCCCGATGCCGGTGAGATCGTCATCGCCGAGTACGACGAGCTGTGCATGCCCCACCCCGCGGCACCCCCGGCCGCCTGAGAGACGCGTGTCTCCCGCCGGCCGGCGCCGGAGACCGTAACCTGGGTCCCATGTCCCCGAACGCCGGCTCCCCGGAGCCTGACAGCAAGCGGTTCACCGACTCGGGCATCGAGATCCGCCCCGTCTACGGGCCGGAGGACCTCGAGGGTTGGGACCCCGACCGGAGCCTGGGTGCTCCGGGTCAGTATCCCTTCACCCGGGGCATCAGGGGCGACATGTACCGGGGACGCCTGTGGACCATGCGCCAGTACGCGGGGTTCGGCACGGCAGAGTCGACCAACCAACGGTTCAAGTTCCTGTTGGACGCCGGCCAGACCGGTCTGTCGTGCGCCTTCGACCTGCCGACCCAGATGGGATACGACTCCGACCATCCCCGTGCCGAGGGTGAGGTGGGCAAGGTGGGCGTGGCCATCGACTCGATGGCGGACATGCGCCTGTTGCTGGCCGGCCTGCCCCTCGACAAGGTCACCACGTCGATGACCATCAACGCCACGGCCGCCATTCTCCTGCTCTTCTACCAGCTGGTGGCCGAGGAGAACGGGGTGGATCCGAAGGACCTCGGCGGCACCATCCAGAACGACATCCTGAAGGAGTACGTGGCCCGGGGGACCTACATCTACCCACCGCGTTCCTCGATGCGTCTGGTCACGGACACCTTCTCGTATTGTGCGGCGAACCTTCCGGCCTGGAACACCATCTCGATCTCCGGCTACCACATCCGCGAGGCCGGGTCGACGGCCGTGCAGGAGATCGCCTTCACCATCGCCAACGGGATCGCCTACGTGGAGGCTGCCCTGGCCGCCGGCCTCGACCTGGACGCCTTCGCCCCCAGGCTGAGCTTCTTCTGGAACGCCCACAACAACCTCTTCGAGGAGGTGGCCAAGTACCGGGCGGCCCGGCGCATGTGGGCCAAGCTCATGACCGAACGTTTCGGGGCCAAGGACAAGAGATCCACTCTGCTCCGCTTCCACACCCAGACCGGCGGCTCGACACTCACCGCCCAGCAGCCCGAGAACAACATCGTGCGGGTCACGGTACAGGCCATGGCCGCGGCGCTCGGAGGCACCCAGAGCCTCCACACCAACGGCTTCGACGAAGCCCTCGGGCTCCCGACCCAGCGCGCCGCCAAGATCGCCCTGCGGACCCAGCAGATCGTCGGCTACGAGTCCGGCATGGCCGACACGGTGGACCCGCTGGCCGGCTCGTGGTTCGTGGAGACCCTCACCGATGAGGTCGAGCAGGGGGCGTGGGAGTACCTGGAGCGGATCGACGCCATGGGCGGTGCGGTGGACGCCATCGAGGCCCAGTACATGCAACAGGAGATCGAACAGGCCGCCTACGCCTATGCCAAGGCGATCGACGCCGGCGAGAAGATCGTGGTCGGGGTGAACAAGTTCGTGGACGAGGAGCTGGAACCGTCGGAGGTCTTCCCCATCGACGTCGAGCTGCAGCGATCCCAGGTGGCCCGCGTGAAGCGGGTGAAGGCGGAGCGGGACCAGTCAGCCGTGGACGCGGCCCTGGCCGATGTGGAGGCCGCGGCACGGGGGACGCAGAACTTGCTGGTCCCCATGAAGACCGCCCTGGCCGGGATGGCGACCCTCGGTGAGGTGTCGGACGTGCTGCGAGGGGTGTTCGGGGAGTTCCACCCGGATCACTGACGGGCCAACAGCCGCTCGCGCATCGACCCGCCCCGGGCGGCATCGATCGCCGTCCAGGCCATGGCCAGGGCACCGTCGCGCACCGCACGGTCGGCCGACGGGGTGATGCAGGCGGCCGCGAACTCGGGCTGGTGGTTGACCGATCCTGCCGCGTCGATGCCCAGTAGTGGATGGATGGTCGGCACCGCCAGCGACACATTGGCCATGTCGGTCGAGAGCGTGGGACGCGGGGCCTCCTCGTCGTCCAGGGAGAACGAGCGGCCGAGTGCTTCGGCGTTCGCCCGGTAGAGGGCCAGCAGGTCGTGGTCGCTCTCCATGTGGGAGTAGACCGGCGCCAGCGGCTCGAAGCGCACCGACGTCCCGGTGGCCAGCGCCCCGGCCTCGAAACAGCTCACCACCCTGGGCTCGAGCACCCCGAGTCCGGCCAGGGACGCAGACCGGCACATGAACCTGCCGGTGACCGAGTCGGGAATGATGTTGGCGGCCCGGCCGCCGGCGGTGACGATCCCGTGGACCTGATCGTGGGGGCGGAGTTGCTGGCGGAGCAGGCCGATGGCCACCTGGGAGACGACCATGGCATCGCCGGCGTTTATCCCCTCCCACGGGGCGGCCGAGGCGTGGGCGCCCTTGCCGGTGAAGGTGACATCGAAGTGGGAGACGGCCAGACAGGTGGCCTCCAGCCTGTCGGTCGGCCACGGGTGGATCATCATCGCCGCGTGGACGTCCTCGAAGACCCCGTCATCGAGCATGGTTACCTTGCCGCCACCGCCCTCTTCGGCCGGTGTCCCGAGGACCCGGACGGTGATGCCCAGTTCATCGGCCACCGCGGCCAGGCCCAACCCGGCCCCGGCCGCCGAGGCGGCGATGATGTTGTGCCCGCAGGCGTGGCCCACGCCGGGGAGCGCGTCGTACTCCGCACACACCGCCAACACCAGCGGGCCCGAGCCGAACTCGGCGCTGAAGGCCGTGGGCATGCCGGCGATGCCCCGGGTCACGGTGTAGCCGCCGTCAGCCAGGGTCTCCGCCGTCCAGGCGCAGGCCCGGTCCTCTTCGAAGGCGGTCTCCGGGTGCTCGTGGATCGTGTGGCTGAGCCGGACCAGGTCGGCGAGGCTCCGGTCGACGACGTCTCGGGCTGCGTCCTTCAGTTCTGGGGCCTCTGCCACTGGCGTCCACGACCCTTCATTCTCCGATGACGGCGATGACCGACGGTTCGACGCCGGCGATGACTCATTACTCGATGACGGCGATGACGTCGCCCGGTCCGACCGACTCCCCGGCCTTGACCCTGACTTCGGTGACGGTCCCGGCCCTCTCGGCGTTGACGTTGTTCTCCATCTTCATGGCCTCGAGGACACAGATCGTCTGGCCGACTTCGACCGCGTCCCCCTTGGCGACCAGCACTTTGACGATGGTTCCCTGCATGGGAACGGCCACCGTTCCGGATCCGGCACCCGACGCCGTGGCCTTCGGCCGCTTGGGGCCGGCCCCCCGGCCCGGACCGGAGCCACCCCTGGCGACCATCGCGTCACCGAGGTCGGGAACCCAGAGCTTGACCTGATACCGCCGCCCGTCTACCTCGGCCGTGACATCCCGCAGCACGGTGGCCTCCGGCGTGCCTCCGTCGACAGAGGGTGCAGGTGGTGCCGCCCCCCTCGAGTTCACGCCGCTCAAGTCGAGGATCTGCTCCACCCAGTTGGTGGAGTGCTCGCCCGAGACGAAATCCGGGTGGGAGAGGATGGCGACGTCGGCCGGGAGGGTGGTGGCCACCCCCTCGATGACCGTCTCGTCGATGGCCCGGAGCATCCGGCGGCGCGCCGCCTCGCGGTCCTGGCCCCACACCACCAGCTTGGCCACCAGGTTGTCGTAGTACTGGCTGACCGTGTCCCCCGACTCGTAACCGGCGTCGAGGCGGACGCCCGGTCCGCCGGGTGCGGTGAACCGGGAGATGGTCCCGGGCGACGGCGTGAAGGCCCCACCGTCCGGGTTCTCCGCGTTGATCCTCACCTCGATGGCGTGCCCCTGGCGGCGCACATCGTCCTGGCCGAATGCGAGCGGCTCACCCGACGCCACCCGCAGCTGCCATTCGACCAGGTCGAGGCCGGTGACCAGCTCGGTGACCGGGTGCTCCACCTGCAGGCGGGTGTTCATCTCGAGGAAGAAGAACTCGCCCTCCTGGTAGAGGAACTCGACGGTCCCGGCGTTGATGTACCCGCAGGCTTCGGCCACCCGGACCGAGGCTTCTCCCATGGCCCGACGCACCTCGTCGGGGAAGTTGGGGGCCGGGCACTCCTCCACCAACTTCTGGTGGCGGCGCTGGGCCGAGCAGTCGCGCTCGCCGAGCCACAGGGTGGTGCCGTGGGCGTCGGCGATGATCTGCATCTCGACGTGGCGGGGCCACGCCAGGTAGCGCTCGACATAACACTCGGCCCGGCCGAAGTAGGCCAGCGACTCTCGCATGGCCGACTCCAGGGACGCGGCCGCCTCGGCGGGTCCCACGACCACCTTCATGCCCCGGCCGCCTCCGCCGTAGGCTGCCTTGATGGCCACCGGCCAGCCGAACTCGTCGCCGAAGGCGACCACCTCGTCCGCCGATGCGAGCACCTCGGACCGGCCCGGCACGCCGGAGACGCCGGCCCTTTCGGCCGCATGGCGCGAGCTGATCTTGTCCCCCATGACCTCGATCGCCTCGGGCGGGGGACCGATGAAGACCACGCCGCGCCCGGTGATGGCCCGGGCGAAGTCGGTGTTCTCGGAGAAGAAACCGTACCCCGGATGGACGGCGTCAGCGCCACACTGGTCGACGACGGCGAGGATCGCCTCGGTGTTCAGGTAGCTGTCCGCCGCCGTCTGGCCTCCCAGGGCATAGGCCTCATCGGCCAGGCGGACATGGAGTGCGTCCCGGTCGAGCTCGGAGTACACGGCGACCGACGTCACCCCGAGCTCGCGGCAGGTCCTGATGACCCGCACCGCGATCTCTCCCCGGTTGGCGATGAGAACCTTCTTCAGCACGCTGCGCCTTTCGAATCGGACCGGACGGTTGTGGTCTCCCTGCCGGGAGGCGCTACAACACTGTCACGGCCCGTAGGGTATGTGCCATGCCGGGCACCAGGTTCACCGACATCCGGCACTTCGACTCGGTGGACTCGACCAACCGCTATCTGCTCGAAGAGGCCCGGTCCGGCGCTCCTGACGGCGTCGTGGCCGTGGCGGCGCACCAATCGGCCGGGCGGGGCCGGCTGGGCCGCCGCTGGGAGGCCCCGGTCGGGGCCAACCTGCTGATGTCGGTGCTGCTGCGCCCTGACCTCCCCCCGGACCACCGGCACCTGGCCGCCGCCGTGGTGGCCCTGGCCGGCGCCGACGCGGTGGTGGCGGTGACAGGTCTGGAACCGGGGGTCAAGTGGCCCAACGACCTGCTCGCCCCGGACGGCCGGAAATTGGCCGGCGTGCTGGCCGAGGCCGACGTCGACACGGCGGCGCCCCTCCGGCCGCCTCCGCCCTCCGGGGGGCCCGGGAAGTCCGGCCCCCCGATCGTCGTGGGGATCGGGATCAACGTGAACTGGCCGGCCGAAGACGCCGACCTGTCCGCCGATCTGGTCGGCGCGGCCACCTCGCTGCAACAGCAGCTCGGGCGTGCGGTCGATCGCACCGAGGTCCTCGAGGCGCTGCTCCGGGCCTTGGAGCCGAGGGTGGCGGACCTGGCCACGGTGTCCGGCCGGATCGGCCAGGCAGAGGACTTCCGGTCCCGCTGCTGCACCATCGGGACCCGGGTCCGGGTCGAACTGGCAGATGACTGCTTCGAGGGCACGGCCACCGACCTGACCTCCGAGGGTCACCTCTTGGTCGAGGCCGGCGGCGTCGCTCGTCGCGTGGTGGCCGGAGATGTCGTCCACCTGCGATCCGCAGCCGGGCCCGGCGCCTCCGGCTACCGGGTCGCCCCCGAGTAACATTCCCCGATCATGCGACTGCTCATCACCGGCGGTGCCGGCTTCATCGGGTCGAATTTCGTGCGGTACTGGGTGCAGCGGCATCCCGACGACGCGGTCGTCGCGCTCGACGTGCTCACCTACGCCGGGAACCGGCCCAATCTGGCCGACGTGGAGGATCGAATCGAGTTCGTGCAGATGGACATCGGGGACCTCGAAGGTGTGGCCAAGACCCTGGCCGAGCACCAGGTCGACATCATCGTCAACTTCGCGGCCGAGTCGCACAACAGCCTGGCCATCCTGGATCCGGCCCGGTTCTTCCGGACCAACGTGCTCGGCACCCAGACCCTGGCCGAGGCGGCACGCCGGCACGGCGTGTCGAGGTTCCATCACATCTCCACCTGCGAGGTCTACGGGGACCTGGCCCTCGACTCGGACGAGGTCTTCACCGAGGAGACGCCGTACCGGCCCCGGACTCCTTACAACGCCTCCAAGGCGGGGGCCGACCACGCCGTCCGGGCCTATGCAGAGACCTTCGGCCTGCCGGCCACCATCACCAACTGCTGCAACAACTACGGGCCATATCAATTCCCCGAAAAGGTGATCCCCCTGTTCACCGCCAAGGCCCTCGACGACCAACCCCTTCCCCTCTATGCCTCCACCCAGAACCGCCGAGAGTGGTTGCACGTCGACGATCACTGCCGCGCCATCGAATTGGTGCTGCAGCACGGCGAGGTGGGCGAGACGTACAACGTGGGCAGCGGTATCGAAGCGAGCATCGAAGAGATCGCCGACGCCGTGCTCGACGCCACCGGGCGGCCGCAGAGCCTGAAGGAGATCGTCCCCGACCGGCCGAGCCACGACCGCCGGTACCTCCTCGACTCATCGAAGATCCGCCGGGCCCTGGGCTGGGAGCCCACCGTGCCGTTCGAGCGGGGACTCGCCGAGACCGTCGGGTGGTACTCGGCCAACCGGAGTTGGTGGGAGCCGCTGCGCGACCGGGCCCCGGTGGTCGAAGGGGCCTGGTCCGGTGCCGATGCTCCACCGGGTGCTCCCCGGAAGCCGTGATCCCACCCCTGCGGGTGCTGGTGACCGGCGGCAACGGCCAGCTGGGCCGTGATCTCCGCGACGTCCTCGCCGGGCAGGTGCCCGACGGCGGGCCCGATCCACGTGCCGAGGGGGCGGACGGGATACTCCCCCCGGTGGCGGAGGGGACGTTCGAGGTGATGTCCACCGACATCGACACGCTGGACATCGTCGATCGGACGGCGGTGAAGGCTGCCGCCGACGCCTTCCGACCCGACATCGTCCTCCACGGAGGGGCCTACACCGCCGTGGACGCGTGCGAGTCCGAGCCGGACACCGCCTTCGCGGTGAACGCCCTGGGCACCCGCAACGTTGCCGAGGCGGCCGCCGGCGTGGGGGCCCACCTGGTGTACATCTCGACCGATTACGTCTTCGACGGCACGGCGGACCGTCCCTACCTCGAATGGGATCCTCCCAATCCGCGTTCGGTCTACGGACGGAGCAAGCTGGCCGGCGAGCTCGAGGTGCATGCCGTGGCCGGTCCGTCCGCCACCGTGGTCCGCACCGCCTGGGTGAGCGGCGCCCACGGGGCCAATATGGTCAAGACGGTGCTCCGTCTGGCCGCCGGATCACCTGACGGTCCCCTCCGCTTCGTCAACGACCAACACGGGTGCCCCACCTTCACCGCCGACCTGGCTCAGGCGGTGGTCCGTCTGGCTCTCGATCGCCGCCCGGGCACCTTCCATGTGACCAACCAGGGGGAGACGACCTGGTACGGATTTGCCCGGGCCGCGCTGCAGGCCGCCGGCTCCGATCCGGACCGGGTCGAGCCGATTGCCACCTCCGAGCTCACCCCGTCCCGGCCCGCCGAGCGCCCGGCGAACTCGCGGCTCGACAACGCCGCCCTCCGACTCTCCGGTCTTCCGATGCTGCCCATGTGGACCGACTCGTTGGCGCGGCTCGTCGGCGTCCTTTCGCCGGCCGGCTGAGATCGCGCTGGGTGACCGGTGCGCACGGAGGTTTCAGTACGGTCCAGAATGAGCCGATACGGGAGGGCGTCGGCGGCCCCGAGGTCGGAGACGCGGAGATGACGGGGGTCGATGGGTGATGCCAGGCAGCGCAGGCGTGTTCGGAGGCTCAAACAACCCAGCCGGTCCCCGGGCCCTGTCCGGCGGGGAAGCGGGCCCGGCCGGTGCCTACTTCGGCCACGGTGGTGCCGCGGTGCGGGTCCTTCCCCACGGGCGGGGCCACAGCGTGGCGGTCATCGGGGCGGGCTACGTGGGCCTTCCCACCGCCGCCACCCTGGCCCACCTCGGCCACCGGGTGACCTGCGGCGACGCCGATCCGCGCAAGGTGGCCATGCTCGAGAAGGGCAGCGTCCCGATCGTCGAGGACCACCTCGAGGACCTGGTGCGGGAGGGACAAGCCGCCGGCCGGCTCCGATTCGTGGTCGGTGCCCAGGCCGCGGTCGAAGGTGCCGAATTCGTCTTCCTGTGCGTGCCGACCCCGCAGGCCGAAGACGGCTCTGCCGACCTCACTTATGTGGAGGCGGTCGCCGGGGAGATCGGCCCGCATCTCCTGCCGGGGACGGTGATCGTCAACAAGTCGACGGTGCCCGTGGGCTCGACGCTGGTGGTGGAGCGGGTCCTCGGCCGGCACGATGTGACGGTCGTGTCCAATCCCGAGTTCCTGCGGGAGGGGACCGCGGTGGCGGACAGCCTCCACCCCGAGCGGATCGTCGTCGGCGCCGAGGACCAGGCCGCGGCCGCCACCGTCGGCGAGCTGTTCGCCGGCACCCACGCACCGCTGCTGATAACCGACGCGGCCACCGCGGAGACCATCAAGTACGCATCCAACGCATTTCTGGCCACCAAGCTGAGCTTCGTCAACGCCATCGCCGGCCTCTGCGAGGCGGTCGGAGCGGACGTCCGCGACGTCATATTGGGGCTGGGATACGACAAGCGAATCGGGTTCGAGTACCTGCGACCGGGGCCGGGGTGGGGCGGCAGCTGCCTGCCCAAGGACACCCGGGCGCTGGTGAACATCGCCGACCAGGCGGGGTATGACTTCGCCTTCCTCAAGGGAGCGATCGCCACCAACGCCGAACAGTTCGTGCGGGTGGTAGCCAAGGTGCGCGCCGCGGTCGGGGAGGACCTCGAGGGCGCGGTCATCGCGGTGTGGGGCCTCACCTTCAAGGCCGGCACGGATGACCTGCGCAACTCGCCGGCGGTGGAGGTGGTGCGGCGGCTGGTGGACGGAGGAGCCATCGTGCAGGCCTTCGACCCGACCGTATCGGTGCCGGACGGACAGAAGTCCGGGCCCGCCGACCGGTTGTCGGCCTTCGGCGCCGATGGGGACGGCTTGGGGCTGGCCAACCTGGTGCGGGTCTTCCCCGATGCCTACTCCGCCTGCCAAGGGGCCGCCGCCACGGTGGTGCTGACCGAGTGGGATGAGTTCCGGTGGCTCGACTTCGCCCAGGTGAGAACAGCCATGACCGCGCCGGTGGTCGTCGACGCCCGCAACCTTCTCGACCCGGCCCAGCTCCGTCGCCTCGGCTTCGAATACACCGGAATCGGCCGCCGGTGAGCCATCGCCTGGTGGTGCTGGGTGGCGGAGGCTTCCTGGGCTCTCACCTCTGCGATCAGCTCCTGGCCCGCGGGGACGAGGTCGTCTGCGTCGACGACTTCTCCACCGGGCGGCGGTCCAACGTCGCCCACCTGGGGGTACATCCCCGGTTCAGTCTGATCGAGGCGGACATCTGCGAGTCGATCCCCGTCGGGGGTGCCGTGGACGGGGTGTTGAACCTGGCCAGTCCGGCGTCGCCCCCCGACTACCTCGCTCTTCCACTGCAGACCCTGGCCGTCGGGAGCCAAGGCACCAGGAGGGGCCTCGAGCTGGCCCATCGTCACGGTGCACGCTTCCTGCTGGCCTCGACCAGCGAGGTCTACGGCGACCCCGAAGTGCACCCGCAGCCGGAGTCCTACTGGGGCAATGTGAACCCGGTGGGCCCGCGCAGCGTCTATGACGAGGCCAAGCGGTTCGCAGAGGCCCTGACCATGGCTCACCTCCGGGCCCTCGGCACCGACGTGGCCATCGCCCGGATCTTCAACACCTACGGGCCCCGGCTCCGTCCCGACGACGGGCGGGTCGTTTCCAACTTCCTGCTCCAGGCCATGCGGAGTGAGCCGCTCACCGTCTACGGCGACGGGAGCCAGACCAGGAGCCTGTGCTACGTCGACGACGAGGTGCGGGGCCTGATCGCCCTGTTCGACTCCGACCTGACCGGACCGGTCAACATCGGCAACCCCGACGAGTACACGGTTCTCCAGCTGGCCCGCACCGTGGTCGACCTGCTCGGCTCGTCGTCCCCGATCGCCCATCAGCCCCTGCCCGAGGACGACCCCACCCGCCGACGGCCGGACATCTCGCTGGCCCGTTCGGCGCTGGGCTGGGAGCCGACCACCGCCCTCGGGGAGGGCTTGGCCCGGACGGCCCGCTTCCTGGCCGACGAGGCCGGAGCGGCCCCGCCGCCGGCCCCACCGGTCGCCCCGCACGTCGAAGGCGTCCGGAGCGGCAACAATGGAGCCGAGTGAACCGACCCGTGAGCCCGACGAGTGAACCGGCCCCCCGAGGGGTCGATCAAGGAGACCGATCCCATGCCTGAGGACGGGGGGGACCCACAGCCGGGCGGAGAGGACCCCGAGCGGTACGCCCTGCTGTCGGTCATCGTGCCCGTCTTCAACGAGCGGACCACCGTGGCCGAGGTCATCCGTCGGATCAGGGCGGTCGACCTTCCGCTAGCCATCGAGGTGATCGTGGTCGATGACGGTTCGTCGGACGGGAGCGACAAAGTGCTCGCCGCACTGGGCGACTCGACGGTCCGGGTGATCAGCCACCCCCAGAACCGCGGCAAGGGTGCCGCCATCCGGACCGGTCTGGAGGCGGTCCGAGGCGACCTGGTGCTCATCCAGGACGCAGACCTCGAGTACGACCCGCAGGACTGGTCCAAACTGCTGGACCCGATACTCCGGGGCAAGGCCAGCGTGGTCTACGGCAGCAGGTTCACCGGCGAGCGGAAGAACATGTTGCCGCTCCACTGGATCGGCAACCGGCTCCTCTCCCTGATCACCAACGTGCTCTACTCGTCCACCCTCTCGGACATGGAGACCTGCTACAAGCTCTTCGACCGCCGGGTTCTCGAAGGAATCACCATCCAGTCCGACAAGTTCGACTTCGAGCCCGAGATAACCGCCAAGGTATTGCGCCGCGGGCACCGCATCTACGAGGTCCCGATCTCCTACGCGGGGCGGGAGCCGGATGAGGGCAAGAAGATCACCTGGAGGGACGGGTTCGGGGCGATCAAGGCGCTGATCAAGTACCGGTTCGTCCGGCTCGACCCGTGAGTCCCCGCGCCGGCGGGCGCGACAGGGGAGAGGCCGGCGCCGGATGTGGCCGGGGGGACGGACCGTCCGGCCGTACCCCCCACCCGGCGGGGCCGCCGCCCGATCTAGGCGTGGCGGTGGTCGTCGTGAACTACGAATCGGGCCCGGTCCTGGCCCGCTGCGTCCAAGGATGGTGTTCCGAGGGCGTGAGTGAGCTGGTGGTGGTCGACAACGGCTCGGTCGACGGCTCGCTGGACGAGATCCGGCGACGCTTTCCGGAGGTGGGGGTGGTCGTCCCCGGACGCAACCTCGGCTACGGGGCGGCCGTCAACCGCGGGGTGGCGGCGACCGTGTCCGAGCTGGTGCTGGTGAGCAACTCCGACCTGGAGGTCCGACCGGGAGCCGTCGGCGTCCTGGCCGAGGCGCTGGCCGGTGAGCCCGGGTGTGCCACGGTCGGGCCGCTGATCCGCACGTCGAGCGGCGACCGGTATCCCTCGGCGCGCCGGTTCCCGTCGCTGATCGACGCCGCCGGCCACGCCCTGCTGGGAATCTTCGCCCCCGACAACCGCTTCACCCGTTCGTACCAGCAGGCCCAGCTGGCCGGAGGGGAGCCGGGCCTGGTGATGGTCGACTGGGTGTCGGGGGCGTGCTTCATGACCAGGCGGTCGGCGTTCGAGCAGGTCGGCGGCTTCGACGAGGCGTACTTCATGTACGCCGAGGATGTCGACCTGTGCTGGCGCCTCGGACGGTCCGGGTGGCAGGTGGCCTACGCCCCGATGGCCGAGGTCACCCACCACCAAGGCGTCTCCACCGACCGCCACCCGTACCGGATGATCTTCGAGCACCACCGGTCGCTCCTCCGGTTCGCCTCCCGATCGACAGTGGGCTGGCGCCAGGCCCTGCTGCCGCTGGTGGCGCTGGGAATTGCCACCCGGGCCGGCCTGGCCTGCCTGGCTCGGGTCATCCGGCCCCCGGGCCCGCTCGACGAGGTTGCCTGATCACAGGCTGTAGGGTGTCATCCGATCATGCCCAGCAATGCGACGGGAAAGTGGGTGGAGCGCGCCGCCACCACCGGCGGGGGGCGGACCTATCGCGGCCAGATGCCGGTCAACTGGTATGCCAGCCTGGCCGTGATCTGTATCGTCGGCTTCCTGCTCATCGGGTTCAGCCGATACCAGCGCACCCACCAGACGGCATCGTCGACAGGCCCGCCGACGACCACCCAGCAGTGGCATGCGGCGCTGGGCATCGACATCTGCGGCACCTTGCAGCCCGACCTCCCGGCCAGCACCAACACCGCCCACACCGGCCTCGTCGCCAACGGGAACGGCGTGTTGACCATCGCGCCGAAGAACAGCTCCGAGTCCGGCAGCAACGCCACCCTGGGCCGGTTCGTCTCCGGCTACAAGGGCCTCGAGCTCACCTCATCGACCCTGCAGTACCCGGGGAAGCCGGCGGTGGCCAACGGGGATGTGTGCCCCAAGGGCACACCGGATGCCGGCAAGCCCGGAGTGGTGATCGTCGACAGCTGGCCCAACTTCACCTCGAAGGGTGCGGGGACCGAGACCAGCGGCCCTCCCGAGAACCTCCGGTTTGCTGACGGTCAGCTGATCACCATGGCCTTCGTGCCGGCCACGGCCTCGGTGCCGAAGCCCCCGGCCAAGGCGATCACCGCTCTGATCACGGCGGTGACCCAGGGGTCAGCCGCCCCCACGCCGACCACCCCCACTCCGATCACCCCCACGTCCACGTCCACTCCGGCGTCGCCAGTCACCCCGACCACGGCCCAATGAGGGCGGTCGTCCTGGTGGGCGGCGAGGGCACGCGCCTTCGGCCGCTGACACTCACGACGCCGAAGCAGATGCTCCCGATCGTGGAGCAGCCGATGATCGAGCGGGTCATCGGCCACCTGGCCCGCCACGGGGTCGACGACGCCGTGCTCTCGCTCGGATATCGGCCCGACGCGTTCATCAGTGCCTACCCGGGGGGAACGATCGCCGGCGTGGCGGTGTCCTATGCCGTCGAGCCGACCCCGTTGGACACCGCTGGGGCGATCAGGTTCGCGGCGCAGCACGCCTCCGTCGACGAAACGTTCGTGGTGGTCAACGGAGACGTGCTCACCGACCTGGACATCTCCGAACTGATTGCCTTCCATCGCCAGAGCGACGCGGAAGCCACCATCAGCCTCACGCCGGTGGACGACCCCAGCGCCTTCGGGGTCGTGCCCACCGACGGTGACGGCCGGGTGGAGGCGTTCATCGAGAAGCCTCCCCGTGACGAGGCCCCCACCAATCTGATCAACGCCGGTACCTACGTGTTCGAGCCCTCGGTGCTCGGTCGGATCCCCGAGGTCGGCCGCGTGTCCGTCGAGCGTGACACCTTCCCTGCCCTGGTCGCTGCCGGCACCCTCTTCGCCCAGGGTTCAGATGCGTACTGGTTGGACACAGGCACTCCGGATGCCTATCTCCGGGCCCATGGCGATCTTCTCCTGGGCCGCCGGCCCGGCCCCCCCGCACCCGATGCCGAGCTCGATCCGTCGCTCGGTTCCGGAGTGTGGCGCATCGGCGACGTCGATGTCCAGAGCACCTCGGTGGCGCGGTCGCTGTTCGGTCGGGGTGCGGTGATCGCCCCCAGTGCGGTGATCGAGGAGTCGGTGATCGGCGCCGGGGCGGTGATCGAAGAGGGCGCAACGGTTATCGGGTCGGTCCTGCTCCCCGAGGCCCGGGTCGCAGCCAGGGCCACGGTCGAGGGATCGGTCATCGGCCCCGGCGCCATCGTCGGCCAACGGTGTGCAATCCATCCGCTCTCGGTAGTCGGCGCCGGTGCCGTCACCGCCTCCGGTACCGTGGTCGACGGCGAGCGGGTAGCGGCAGGGGTCTGACCGTGCGCATGATGGTCACCGGTGGCGCCGGGTTCATCGGCTCGAACCTGGTAGACCGCCTCCTGGCCGAGGGCCACACGGTGGACGTGGTCGACAACCTCTCGACCGGCTCCCTGGCCAACCTGGCCGAAGCCCGGGCAACGGCCGCCCACCAGTTGACCGTCCACCAGATGGACATCCGGTCCGCCGAGCTGATCGACCTGATGGGTCGGCGTCGCCCCCAGGTGGTCTTCCACCTGGCCGCCCAGGCCGACGTGCGGGTCTCGGTGGCCGATCCGGTCTTCGATGCCGACGTGAACCTGCTCGGGACCCTCCGTCTGCTCGAAGGGGCGCGGACGTCGGAGGTCGAGCGGGTGGTCTTCGCCGCCAGCGGCGGGACCCTCTACGGCGAGCCGGACCTGTCGGAGCTTCCGCTGAAGGAGTCACTGCCCCAGCGGCCCCTGTCCCCGTACGGGGTGTCGAAGAAGGCGGCGATCGACTATCTGGTCGCCTATCGGGAGCTGCATTCGCTGGAGTTCTGCGCACTGGCGCTGGGCAATGTGTACGGCCCCCGCCAGGACCCCCACGGCGAGGCCGGTGTGGTGGCGATCTTCGCCGAGCGACTCCTGCGGGCACAGCCCATCACCATCTTCGGCGATGGTGAGCAGACCCGTGACTTCATCTACGTCGACGATGTCGTCGACGCCTTCGTGCGGGGGTCGACCAAGGGAGGCGGGCTGCTGTGCAACATAGGTACCGGCCGAGAGACATCGGTAAACGAGCTCTTCCGCGAGATGGCCGCCCGGTCCGGCGTCACCGCCAAGGCCAACTACGAGCCCTTGCGTCCCGGGGAATTGCTGCGGGTCAGCCTCGACCCGAGTCGGGCCGGCATCCAGCTCGGCTGGCACCCGTGGACGGAGCTCGGGGCCGGGACGGCAGCCGTGCTGGAGTTCGTCGGCCAGCGGCTGGCGACCGGCGGAGACGAGTAGCCCACCACCCCGGTCCCAGGAGCGGATCGGCGGCCGCCCGGGGAGGGTGCGGAGGCCTGGAGCATCAGAGGCGCTAGCCTGGGGCTGTCCTGGTGCGCTGACTTGGCGACAGGCCATCCCCGTTGGCACAATCCCGTGCCCTCCCCTGTCGTACGAAAGCACCCCCATGCCACCCCTGCCATCCTCCTTCGCCTCCCTCGGCGTGCCCTCTGACATCGTCGCCGCACTCGACCGCAAGGGCATCACCGAGCCGTTTCCCATCCAGTCGGCCACCATCCCCGATGCGCTCGCCGGCCGGGACGTGTGCGGGAAGGCACCGACCGGATCGGGCAAGACACTTGCCTTCGGCATCGGCGCGGTGGCCCGGCTCAACGGCAAGGCGTCCCATCCCAAGCGCCCGAGGGTGCTGGTTCTGACACCGACCCGTGAGTTGGCCGCCCAGGTGGCCACAGAGCTCCAGGTCCTGGCCACGCCCCGCAATCTGAGGGTCAGTTCTTTCTACGGGGGCGTCGGGTACGGACCGCAGTTGAAGGCCCTGTCGCGCGGCGTGGACGTGGCGGTAGCCTGCCCGGGCCGACTCGGCGACCTCATCGAACGGGGAAGCATCCGTCTCGACGCCGTGGAGGTGGTGGTGCTGGACGAAGCCGACCGCATGGCCGACATGGGATTTCTCCCTGATGTGCGGCGGCTCCTCGACCTCACCCCCTCCGACCGCCAGACCCTCCTGTTTTCGGCGACCCTCGACGGCGACGTCGATGTCCTGGTCCGCCGCTACCAGCGCAATCCGGTCCGGCACGAGCTCGAAGTGGATGAAGCGGACGCCGGTGCCGCCGCCCATCTCTTCTGGAAGGTCTCCTCGGGCGACCGGGTCGGGATGGCCGCCGAGGTCGCTCTGGCATCGGGCCCGACGATCGTCTTCTGCCGAACCAAACACGCCACTGACCGGGTGGCCCGGCAGCTGGAGCAGCGTGGGGTCCGGGCTGCTGCCATCCACGGTGACCGGTCCCAGAAGCAGCGGGACAGGGCACTCGATTCGTTCATCCGGGGAGGAGTCGATGCGCTGGTGGCGACCGATGTGGCGGCCCGGGGCATCCACGTGGACGGCGTGAACGCGGTGGTGCACTTCGATCCTCCCGCCGATGCCAAGGACTACGTGCATCGTTCTGGACGGACCGCCCGCGCCGGTGCCACCGGGGTCGTGGTCAGCTTCGTGACCCCGGACAAATCCGGTGCGGTGAAGCGGCTGCAGCGGGATCTGGGTGTACCGATCGGAGCGGGTCTGCCCGACATCTCATCGATTGCCGCGGTGATCGGCGCCCCCCCGGAGCGGCGAACCGGTGGCGGTGCCCGGGCTGCCGCCGATCGGCCCGCGCCTCACCACCGCGGTCGCGCCGAACGGCCTCAACGCTCCACCAGACCATGGCGGGCGCGTCCTACGGGCAAGAGTCAGGGCAACGGGACGAGGACGGGTGGTGGGACGAGCCAGGGCCAGGGCCAGGGCCCTGGCAAGAGGAAAAGCTTCGCCGTCGGGGAGAGGTCCGGCACGACCGCCGAGCCCGGCAGGCCGGTGCGGTCGGCCAAGCCCGCCAAGCCCGGCAAGCCCGGCAAGCCTGGCAAGGCGGCCAGGCACGGCAAGCCTGGTACCTCCGGCCGGCCCGGTACCTCCGGTGCTCCGTCGTCCCGCTCGCGCCACGGGCGTTCCGGGGGAGGCAATCAGGGCGTTCCGGGACCGCGGGGCTCCCGCAGTCAGCGGCGAGGTGGTCCGGTAGGGGCCAAGCGGAGCACGGGTGGCTCCGGAGGCTCCGGCCGAGCCCGCTGACCGGGCGGGACGAGCCCCATCGTCCACACCCGCGGAGCCCCGCAGTCGCTACCAATGACAGCCGACACGAAACCCACCGTCACCATTCCCGAAGGCCCCCCTCCGGGTGAGCTCCTGATCGAAGACGTCGAAATCGGCGACGGACCCGAGGCCTCACCCGGCCGACCGGTCGAAGTGCACTACGTGGGAGTCTCGTGGTCGACGGGCGAGGAGTTCGACTCGTCGTGGAGCCGGAGCGAGCTCTTCGGGTTCCCGCTCGGTGCCGGGCAGGTCATCGCCGGGTGGGATCAAGGGGTGGCCGGAATGAAAGTGGGCGGACGTCGCCGGATCACCGTTCCACCGCATCTCGGCTACGGCGATCGGGGGGCCGGCGGGGTCATCGCTCCCGGCGAGACACTGGTGTTCGTGGTCGACCTCCACGACGTGGGCTGACCCCGGTCACCGTCGTCCCGACCCGGCGGGAGGGGAGGGGAGGGCACCGGAGCGCCACGGCTCGATCAACGGAACAGGTCCTCGTCGGGCGGCCGGACGATCTCGGTGGCGACCGACGCCGGTCGCAGCCAACCGGGCTCCACACCGCGCAGGACGGCTGCGGGGATGCCGCGGTCCTTGCCCATCACCAATTCGGCCGCCCCGGCCAACTCGTCGGCCACGCACACCTCGGTCGACTCGAGGATCCGACCGGTGGCGTCCGCCTTACCCCGCAGATCCACGATCCCGGCGATGCCGGCAACACCGATGGCCACGTCGCAGACGCCTCGTCGCCAGGCCCGACCGAAGGTGTCCGAGACGATCACCCCGACAGTCACGCCGTGGCGGTGCTCGAGACCCTCGCGGATCCGTCGCGCCGACCGGTCCGGGTCGAGAGGGAGCAATGCTGCGGTTCCGGCCGCCACATTGGAGAGATCCACGCCGGCGTTGGCGCAGACGAATCCGTGCGGCGTCTCAGTGATCAGGAGCTCGTCGCGCCGTCGGAGGATCCGTACCGACTCCCTCTCGACCAATGCCTGTTTTGCCTCCGGGTCGGCAGCGTCAATTGCTACGATCCGCCCCTCAGCCTTGGAGACGACCTTCTGGGTCACCACCAGGACGTCGCCGTCGACCAGTCCCCCCGGGAGCGTCGGCCCGCCCGGCCGGGAGGGGTCCAGCGCCCCGGCCAGCAGGTCGACCAGGTCGTCACCCGGGACCACCTCGCCCAATCCCGAAACGGGGAAGATGCTGATCCCCGCCGCGTCGCCCGGGTGGGTCGGGGGGCCCGGGTCAGGCGACGGCATCGAGCACCGCCCGCGACAGCTCGGCCGACCGTCCCACACTCGACATGATGGTGGGGGCGACGATGCAGCGGACACCTTCGGCTTCGACGGCGGGAGCCAATCCGGCGTCGGCCTCGTCGATGACCAGTGTGCCCATCCACGAGGAATACCACCGGGCCACCCCGACCACCGATGACTCGTACCCCATCTCCCTCAAGAGCCTGTCGGCAGGGCCCTTGAGCGCAGCACCGGCGATGATGGGGGAGATGCCGACGATTTGCCGGCGACGTCGGCGCAGTTGATCGAGCACTCCCGGGACCGCCAGCAGGGGGCCGATGGAGACCACCGGGTTGGATGGGCATACGACGACGGTCTCGGCCATGGCCAGGGCGTCGAGCACGCCGGCGCCGGGACGGGCCTGGTCCGCACCCTCGAAGCGCACGCCGGACACCGCCACGTCGTGGCGCAGACGGACGAAGTACTCCTGGAAGCCGACCTCGGGTCCGTCGGCCAGCTGGATTCGGGTGCGGAGCCGATCATCGGTTACCGGGACCAGGCGGACGTCCACCCCCCACGCCCGCGCCAGCTCCGCGGTGGCCTCGCCCAGGGTGGCGCCTTCCGCCAGGCGCTGGGTCCGGTAGCAGTGGGTGGCGAGGTCCCGGTCCCCGAGCCGGAACCAGGTGATGCCGCCGAGCCGTTCGAGTGATTCCATGACCTGCCAGGTCTCGCCGGCCAAGCCCCACCCGGTGTCGGGGTTGATGGCGTCGGCCAGCGTGTACATCACCGTGTCGAGGTCGGGCGCGATGTGCAGGCCGTGCAGGTTCGTGTCGTCGCCGGTGTTCACGATGGCGGTGATCTCCGAGGGCGGGACCACCTCGACCAACCCCCGCAGGAGCCGGGCCGCCCCCACGCCCCCCGCCAGCGCGGCGATCACGACGTTCGGGCCACAGGGCGTGAGGTCGGGGTGGTCATCGTGGGGCAGGCTACCCGGCAACACCCGGGTCCCGGCCCGGCGCCGGGCCCGTCTCAGGTGGTTCCGGCCGCGCCGATGATGTGCAAGGCTCCCTGCGTGCCGCCGGAGCCAACAGCCCTCTCCGACCAGGGTCAGCTGTCGCTCGGGTTCGACGCCACACCTTTGCTGGGTCAGCCCACCGGGGTCGGGGTCTTCTGTGCCGGCGCCCTGTCCGGCCTGTCGGCACGCCGGGAGATCGACGTGTCGGCGTTCGCCATCAGCTGGCGTCGCCGCAAGGGGATTGAAAGGCTGGTTCCGTCGGGGATCGACACCGGGCAGCGGGCCATGCCGGCGCGTCCCCTCCACGCCGCGTGGGGGAGGTCCCGACTCCCGCCCATCGAGTGGTTCATCGGTCGCCGTGACGTGGTTCACGGGTCCAACTTCGTGGTGCCGCCGGCTACCCGCGCCGCCCGGGTGGTGACCGTCCACGACCTGACCGTCGTGCTCTACCCCGAGCTCTGCGATCCGCCCACCCTGGAGTTCCCGGACCTTGTCCGCCGGGCGGTCGCCGAAGGGGCCTGGGTCCACACCCCGTCGCAGTTCGTGGCCGACCAGGTTGTCGCCGAGCTCTCCGTCGATCCCGAGCGGGTGCGGGCGGTCCACCACGGGATTCCCCTGTCTCCCACCGGTGACAGTTCGGTGACGGGACAACCGGTCCGGCTCCCCGAGGGGTGTGCGCGCTATGTGCTGGCCATCGGGACCATCGAACCCCGCAAGGACTATCCCCTCCTGGTGTCCGCCTTCGCGGCGGTGGCCGCCGCCCACCCCGACGTGGCTCTGGTGGTGGTGGGCGGCGCCGGTTGGGGGGCCGAAAGGTTCCTTGCGGCCGTCGAGTCGTCCCCGGTCCGCTCGCGGATCGTGCGGCCCGGGTACCTCGGGGACCAGCAGCTGGGGGCGATGCTGCAACAGGCATCGGTGCTCGCATTCCCTTCGCTCTATGAAGGGTTCGGCTTCCCCCCCGTCCAAGCCATGGCCGCGGGGGTGCCGGTGGTGGCGACCTCGGCCGGAGCGGTGCCCGAAGTGGTCGGCGACGGAGCCTTGCTGGTCGAGCCCGGCGACCGTGACGGGCTGGCCGACGCCATCAGCCGCGTGCTGGACGCGGGGACGGACATCGAACAGCTCGTGGAACGGGGGCTGCGCCGCAGCCACGAGTTCAGCTGGGATGCGTGCGCCGCAGGCCTGGCGGCTCTCTACCGGGATGCGGTCGGCGGCCCCGACGGAGGCGTGCGCAGACCTCCAGAGCACAGCCAGCCAGAGCACAGCCGGCCAGAGCACAGCCGGCCAGAGCACAGCCGGCCGGACGGCCGGGGGGGATGAGGCCCATCCGTCTGCTCGTCATGGTCGAACAGCTACGCAGGACCGCCCCGGGCGGAATCGGCACCTACGTCCGCGGCCTGTTGAAGGGCCTCGATACCCTCGGTCCCGGGGACCGGCCCGACTTCGAGGTGCTGGCCAGCCGTCCTCCCGGTGCCAGGCGCCGGCCGGGTCCGTTGAATGCACTGGGCCATCCGGTACGCAGCTCGCCTCTTCCTGGCCCGCTGTTGACCCGGGCCTGGGACCACGGCCTTCTTCGTGCTCCTCGGGGCTTCGACGTGGTCCACGCCACCTCGCTCTCGACCCTCGAGCCCGGCCGGGCTGCGCTGGTGGCCACGGTTCACGACCTCCTGTGGCGCCGGGTTCCCGATGCCTACCCGGACCGGGGGCGGGCCTGGCACGAGGCGGCGTTGCGCCGCGCCCTGCGGCGGGCCGATCGATTCATCGTGCCGGCCGCAGCGGTGGCCGACGACCTGCAATTGGCCGGCGCCCCGCGGGACGCAATCACCATCATCCCCATGGGGTCCGATCATCTGCCCCCTCCCGACCTTGCCGCGGCCGGCACCCTGCTCTCGCGACTGGAGGTGAACGGGCCCTTCCTCCTGAGCGTGGGCACCCTCGAGCCACGCAAAAATCAGGCTCGGCTGATCGAAGCCTACGTGAGCGTACGGGACCGGCTCCCCGAGCCGTGGCCGCTGGTCATGGTGGGACCAAGCGGATGGGGTCAGCAGGTGAAGCCCGGTGCCGGCGTGGTGTTGGCCGGGTCGGTCTCGCCGCCGGAGCTGGCCGCGCTGTACACCATGGCCCGCCTCCTGGCCTACGTTCCGCTGATCGAGGGATTCGGCATCCCCCCGGTGGAGGCCATGGCCTTGGGCGCACCGGTGGTGGCCAGCCCCTTGCCGAGCACGGCCGGCGCTGCCTTCGAGGTCGATCCCCATGACGTCGAATCGATCGCCGCGGGCCTGCTGAAGGTGGCCACCGACGAGGACGAGCGGTCTCGCCTTCGGTCGCGGGGGCTGGACCGCTCCTCGGAGCTGACCTGGTCGGCGGTGGCCCGCCGACATCTCGCCGTCTGGAGTGAGGCGGCCGACCTGGCGCGGGACCAGTCTCGTGGATGACCGCGGGCTCCGCCTCTCCGTCGATGTCACCGCGGTTCCCGAGCGCCCGGTCGGTGCGGGCCAGTACACGCTGCAATTGGCCCGCACGCTGGCCGCCCGACCCGACATCGACCTGGTGCTTCTCGCCCGGCGGTCCGATCGCCCCCGGTGGCACGCTTCGGCCCCGGGGGCCGAAGTGGTCGCCGCCGCGCCCGACGCCCGCCCGCTGCGGCTCGCCTGGGAGCAGGCCCGGATGCCCGGCCTTCTGGCCCGCCGGTCCGTCTCGGTGCACCACGGCCCGCACTACACGATGCCCGAGCGCTCGCCGATCCCGGCGGTGGTCACCATCCACGATCTGAGCTTCTTCGAGTCTCCCCAATGGCACCAGCGGTCCAAGGTGCTCCTCTTCCGCCGGGCCATCGCCGTGGCCGCCCGCCGCGCCGCTGCCGTGGTGTGCCCGAGCCGGGTGACGGCGGCGGAGCTGGCTCGGTGGTGCCGGGTGGATGCCGAGGTCTTCATCGCCCATCACGGGGTGGACACCCGCCGGTTCCGGACCGACCAGCCCCACGAAGGAGCCGACCGCGCCTCTCTGGCCCTCATCGACTCGCGCCTGACCGACAGTCACCCCTTTCTCTTGTTCGTGGGGACCCTCGAGCCGCGCAAGGACGTCCCGACGTTGGTGCGGGCCTTTGCCCGCATTGCCGATCAGCATCCGGACGCCCTGTTGGTGCTGGCCGGCGGGTCGGGATGGGGCGGGTCCGAGGTCGACCGGGCCATCGAGACGTCACAGGTGACGTCCCGCATCGTCCGCACCGGGTATGTGGGCGACGACGCGGTCCCGGCCCTGCTGCGGTCGGCCGTGGCGGCCGTGTATCCCGCGCTCTATGAAGGGTTCGGTCTGCCGGCGCTCGAGGCGCTGGCGTGCGGTGTACCGCTGGTGACGACGGCCGGCACCGCCATGGAGGAAGTAGCCGGGGATGCCGCCACACTGGTGGATCCCGGCGACGTCGAGGGATTGGCCGATGCCATCGACGCCGAATTGTCCGGTCGGGCGGGGAGCGGGCAGGCCGACCCCGGGCGCCGCCAACGCGGACTGGACATCGCGGCCCTGCATAGCTGGGAGTCGAGTGCCGACCGGCACATCGAGGCCTACCACCATGCCGCCCGACGGCCGGGCCCCCGGTGAGATGATCGTGGCGGCCCCCAGCCAGTAGGGTCACCGTCGTGCGATCCCTCATCACCGGTGGCGCGGGCTTCGTCGGCCACTGGCTCGCCGAGCACCTCCGCTCGCTTGGCGACCAGGTGGTAGCCATCGATCGGGAAGTGGAGGTCACCGATCCCTCGGCACTGTTGGCGGCGGTGTCCGAGGCCCGGCCCGACGCCATCTATCACCTGGCCGCCCTGACCCACGTCGGAGCTTCGTGGGACGAACCGCTACGGGTGCTGGAGGTCAATGTCATCGGGACGGCAGCCCTCCTGGCCGCGTCGCGGGAGTGCGGCACCGATCCCCGAATCCTGGTGACCAGCTCGGCCGAGGTCTACGGGGCGGTGACCGACCCGGCGCTCCTCCCCCTCACCGAAGCGTCGCCGACCGCGCCGCTGACTCCCTACGCGGCGAGCAAGCTGGCCGTAGAGGCCATCGTCTCCCAGGCCGGGCTCGGCCACGGCCAGCACGTGATCACCGTGCGACCCTTCAACCACATCGGTCCGGGCCAGACCCCGAGCTTTGCCGTTCCCGCCCTGGCCAAACGCATCGTGGATGCCGAACGGCGCGGCGCCCCGACCATCCCGGTGGGCAACCTGTCGGCCCGGCGGGACTTCACCGACGTCCGGGACGTCGTCAGGGCGTACCGCCTGCTGATCGAGGCCGGGCACCCAGGCGACGTGTACAACGTCTGCTCGGGGGTCGACGTGTCGATCCGGGAGATCGCCGACGGGCTCCTCCGCCTGGCCGGCACCTCACTGGCATTCGAGACCGATGCGGCGCTGATGAGGCCGGTGGAGGTTCCCGTGCTGCGCGGCGATCCGGGCCGCCTGGTCGAAGCGACCGGATGGAAGCCGGAGATACCGCTGGACGAGACCCTCGCCGACGTGCTGGCCTACTGGCGCGGACGGCCCGGCTAACCACCGGGCTCGGGTCGGAAGAGGGGTGATCCGCGGCCCGGGATGGGGTGGGCGGCCTGGAGTTGCATGCCGACAGCCCTTCCGCCGACGGCAGAACGGCCCGCCGGGCGGGCCGTTCTGGGTCGTGATGTTCAGTGAACGAAGCAGGTTGAACGAATCAGTCTGAACGATCTCAGGCTGAACGAATCAGTCTGAACGATCTCAGGCTGAGGGAATCAGGGTGCGCAGCTGAGTGCGGGCTTCCTTGGCCTGGACGTGGGCCTGCTTGGCCAGATCCCTGGCCTGGGTAGGAAGGCGGTCCTCCAGGGGGGCGACGGCCGTCTCCAGCCTCTCGATGATCTCCTCGAACCGCTCCATCAGTCCCTCGACCGTGGTGTCGACGTTGTGAAGGGCGCCGCTCAGGTCGCTGCGCACCGCGTTGAACCGGTCCTCGAACCCGGCCTTCGGGTCGGCCAGGCGCTTGCGCAGCTCTTGGCGCTGCACCTGTAGCTGCTGATAGCCGAGCACGCCCGCACCGATGACCACGTAGGTGGCATCCTTGGCGACGGCGGCGACGTCCTTGGCCGCCCGGTTGAAGTCGGCGTTGATCTCCGGCATCTTGATCTCCGGCATCTTGATCTCTGGCATCGTGTTCTCCTCGTGTCGGTGGCGGGCATCCCGCAAGTTTGGAATGCACCGGAAGGGCGCCGGCGGGTCATCTGACCCTGCGGCTCCGCCTCTTTGATGGATACAACTGTATACGGAGTGATAAACATTTGCAAGCACTCCGACGGCTTCCCGATTTTGTGCCTCTGAGCTGGGAAGACACCATTTCGCCGTCCCGGCCCGATAGCCTCTGACCTCTGATGGAAACACTGGCACCGCCGGTGGTCGCCGTCGTCGTCGCCCACGATCCAGGCCCGTGGTTCGAGGAGACGCTGACCTCTCTCGCAGCCCAGGACTATGCGGAGCTCTCGGTGCTGGTCCTCGACTCGGGCGTCCGCGACGACCTCACCACCCGGGTCGCCGCCGTCCTGCCCACCGCCTACGTGCGCCGCTTCGAGGAAAACCGCGGCTTCGGGACCACGGTCAACGAGGTGCAGGCCATGGTCGCCGGGGCGGACTACTTCTTGTTGTGTCACGACGACGTGGCCCTGGCGCCCGACGCCGTGCACCTGATGGTCGAAGAGGCATTCCGCTCGAACGCCGGCATCGTCTCCCCCAAGGTGGTGAGCTGGGACGACCCCGAGCGCCTGGTCCATGTCGGGATGATGGTGGACAAGGGTGGTTCGGTGGTGGAGCGCGTGCAGCCCAACGAGATCGACCACGGCCAGCACGACGCGGTCCGCGATGTCTTCGTCGCTCCCGGTGGTTCCACTCTGGTCAGAGCCGATCTGTTCGAAGAGCTCGGAGGCTTCGACGCCCACATCGTGGCCATGGGTGAGGACCTCGACCTGTGCTGGCGCGCCCAGGTGGCGGGAGCCCGCATCATCGTCGCCCCCGATGCACGGGTCCGACACCTCGAAGAGCTGGCCGGTGGGGCCCGGACGATGGATGCTTCGCTGGTGTCGGGCGACCCGGGTCGACCGTCGAGACATCCGGTCACGCTCCAGGAGCTCCAACGCCGCCATGAGCTCCTGGCCGTGTTCAAGTGTTACAGCCGCTTCCACCTCGTGCGGGTGGTGCCCCAGATCGTGATCCTGGCTATCGGTGAGGTGATCGTCGCCGAGGTGGCCGGCAACCGGGCCCGGGCCCGGGCCGTGGTCCGGGCGTGGCGCTGGAACCTCGGCCGGCTCTCGACGATCCGCCGGCAGCGCAAGGAGCTGAAGGCGCATCGCCGGCTGAGCGACAAGGAAATCCGGCTGCTCCAGGTGGGCGGCAGCGCCCGGCTCGCCACCTACGGGCGCCGGGTGTTCCAGAGCGGTTTCCACGGTGCCCACGCCGATGAGCTGGCGGCGGCCGGAGCCCTCGCGGCGGGAGCGGACCCTGCGGGAATGTCACCCGCTGGGAGTCGACCCCCCGCCGGCGGCCCGGCCCGGACGACGGGCCGTCCGGCCCCGGAGGTTTCCGAACGGGGTCGGGTCACCCCGCGGGTGCGGGGAACCGTGTGGCTGTCGGCGGCACTGGTCGTATTCATCGGGGGCAGGGGTGTCGTCTCCGGACACCTCCCGGCGGTCGGACAGTTCACGCCGTTCCCGAGCTGGTCGTCGACGCTGTCGATGTTCGCCTCGGGGTGGCAACCCTCCGGAGTGGG
>DATBOO010000060.1:0-5437 GCA_036553725.1 Acidimicrobiales bacterium
CCCGGCATGTGCAGGCCGAGGGCGTAGCCCTCCAGAAAGACCTCCGCCTCCCGCTGTCGGGGAAAGCGGTGCTCGAGCTCCCGGAAGCGCGGTGAGTGGTTGGGCTCGAACAGGTGGGCCAGCTCGTGGTGGATCACCGCGTCGAGCACCCACTCGGGCACGACCCGGAGCCGCTCGGAGATGCGGATCTCGCGGGTGTGGAGCGTGCACGATCCCCATCGTTTGACCTGGGTGGCGGACCAGCGGATGGAGGACGGGACGACACCGTCGAGGTAGCTCTCCCCGAGGGTGACCGCCTTCTGCTCGAGCTGGTCGTCGGAGGCGTGCAGATGGGGCCGGTGGCGGGCCAGACGGCGGGACAGCACGTCGACCATCTCGTCGCGCTCGGCCCCCCGCAGGTGGGCCGGGACCACCACCACGATGCGGTCGCCCTCCCAATGGGCCCCGGCGGTCTTCTTCCGCCGCGTGCTGACCCGCACGTCGACGTGGGGATGGAACAGGGTGGGGGGTTGACTGGTGTGACTCATGGGGCCCACGCTACGGGCCGGGTGTCACGACGACCGCATCCGGGCACCGGGCCTTCCGCTACTCGGGCTGGGGGCGTCGCCCGTAGGGGGGAGGCGCCCCGGCTTCGGAGACCTCCTCGGTCATCTCGTCGGATGCGGGCCGCAGGGCACGCCACGCCGAGCCGCCGAGGATGCCGCCCACGACGGGGAAGACGATGAACACCCACAGCTGGTTGAGCGCCCAGCTGCCCTGGAAGACGGCGGTCGAGAGGCTGCGGGCCGGGTTGACCGAGGTGTTGTCGATGGGGATGCAGATGAGGTGGATGATGGTGAGGGTCAGGCCGATGGTGACCCCGGTGAGCCCGACCGGCATGGACAGCCGGCTGGTCGAGGCGATGACGAAGACGAAGATCCCGGTGAAGAACACCTCGGCCAACATCACGGCGCCGAGCTTGAACCCTCCGGGCGAGTGGATCCCGTAGCCGTTGGAGGCGAATCCCGAGGCCTCGGCGCTGAAACTGATCGAGCTGCTCTTGGCGATGATGAAGATGACCAGGGCACCGACCAGGCCGCCGACGACCTGTCCGACGATGTAGAAGGGCAGCTCCCTGGTCTTCGTCTTCCCGATGGTCCACAATCCGAGGGTGACCGCCGGATTGATGTGGCAGCCGGAGATGGACCCGATGGCATAGGCGGCCACGAGCAGGCTGAGGCCGAAGGCCAGCGCCACCCCGAGGCTCCCGACCGATCCCCGGGGGAAGAACCCCCCGTTGGCCAGGATGGCGGTCCCGGGCCCTCCGGCGATGAGGATCATCGTGCCGATCGCCTCGGCGATCCCGATTCTCAGGCGAGTGTCCATGGCTGTCCTTCCTTGGCGGGCTGACGGGTCCACGCCGTCACGAGGCCGTGGCCGGCGGTGCGTTGGGCGGACGGGGAAATCGTAGGCCCGGCGACAGTCGGTCCAAGGGGATGTCCGGGTGCCTCGAATGGGAGGTGCCCAGGCCCGCAGGTACGATGGGAAGGTGCGCCGCTACCTCTCGCCCCGGCTCGTCGGGATGCACGTGACGCTCCTGATCCTGCTGCCGGTGTTCGCCTGGCTGACCTGGTGGCAGCTGGCACGGGCCCTCGGCGGCAACACGCTGAGCTGGGCCTACACCTTCGAATGGCCGTTGTTCGCCGGCTACGCCGTCTACGTCTGGTGGCAACTGGTCCACGACGGGGCCGCCCCGTCCCGACAGCCCCAGTCGACCGGGGGCGGGGAGGAGGGGGGCTCGGAGACCCACGACCAACCCGGCTGGGCGCTGTCCGGGGGGCGCCGGAAGAACGTCGCCATCGCCTCCCGCACCGCGGTGGGGGAGGACGGGGGCCGCGGCGAGCGGTTCGCACCGCAGACCGACGAGGAAGCAGCCCGGCTGGCGGCCTACAACCGGTACCTGGCCGGGCTGAACGCCGATGCCGGCTCCGGCAACCGGTGAGCGCCGCCGGTCACCGGTGCCGTAGGGGATCGCCGCCGCCGGTGAGCACCATCAGAGGGATGCCGTGCACGGGGCGCTGATCCGCTACCGGGTGATGGCCTTCGTGGTGGGCACTGCGCTGCTCCTCCTGACCGTCGTGGTCCTCTTCCAGCTGTTCGGGGCCCATCCGAAGACGGCGGAGAGGATCGTGGCGCCGATCCACGGGTACCTGTACCTGGTCTACCTGGTCGCCGCCGCCGATCTGGCCCGCCGCGCCCACTGGCGGCTGGGACGCATCCTGTTGGTGGTGGCGGCGGGGTTCGTCCCCACCCTGGCCTTCATCGTCGAGCACCGGGTCTACCAGCAGATGCAGGCCGAGTTCGCCGCCGAGGCCGCGGCCGTCGAGGCGGCCACCGTCGGTTCGGGGGGGAGTGCCGAGGGCGGGGCCCCGGAGCCGGGCTCCCACCGCTGACGCCGGGGAGCCGAGCTCAGCGGGCGCCCCGCAACAGCGCTCCGGGACGGGCGCCGGTCTCCTGGCCGTCGGCGAAGGTGGTGACTCCGGACTTGATGGTCTCCACGTAGCCGGTGGCGTCCTGGACGATGCGCTTGCCCCCGGCCGGCAGGTCGTCCACCACCACCGGGTTCCCCAGCTGCAGGCGGTCGTAGTCGATGAGGTTGAGGTCGGCCACCGCGCCGACCTCCACGGTGCCCCGGTCGGTGAGGCCGTAGAGCCGGGCGGTGTCGTGGGACTGCTTCTTCACCATCCACTCGAGCGGGAGCCGGTCCCCCCGGGCCCGGTCGCGGGTCCAGTGGGTGAGCATGAAGGTGGGCTGGCCCGCGTCGCAGATGACCCCGCAGTGGGCCCCCCCGTCGGCGAGCCCGGCCGCGGCCCGGGGATGGAGCAGCATCTCGCGGGCGGGTTCGAGGTCTCCGTCCGAGTAGTTGAGGATGGGCACGTAGAGGAGACCACACCCGTCGTTCTCGAGCATGGCGTCGTAGGCCACCGACAGCGGGGGGCGACCGGTCACCGCCGCGATTCCGGCCAGCGAGCGCTCGGGCCCGGGCTCGTACTCGGGGGGGTTGCCCAGGGCGAAGGTCGTCCGGTAGGCCTGGTCCATCCGCTCGACCGAATCCGGTCCCGGCTCCCACGACTCGATGGAGCGGCGCACGTCGTGGGTCCGGAGGGCGGCCACGAACTCATCGCGTGACAGGCCCTTGGCCTTCAACTCCTGGTAGGCGGGGATCAGGTCGAACAGGCTGTAGGTGGTGAAGTGGCCGGAGAGGAGGCCGGTGGCCCGTCCGGCCACCTGGGGCCAGAGGTCGGCGCCCTCGGAGACGGCCCGGAGGGACTCGTCCATCAGCTCGCGCCACAGACGGGGCGCGCTGTCCACCTGGAGCAGGGCGAAGGTGACCGGGCGGTGGATGGCCGCCGACAGCCGGCGCATCCAGTCGACCTCCTTCCTGGGGCCGATGATGTCCTCGCCGGCTGACCCGACCGGAGCCAGCTCGAACACGCCGGTGCCCAGCTCTCCGAGCGCACTGCCGATGCCGAAGAGCTCGTCCTCGGCGGCAAAGGTGCCCGGGACCGGCTCACCGTCGATGGCCAGATGGGCCAGCGTCCGGGAGGTGGAGAAGCCCAGGGCGCCGGCCGCGATGGCCTCCTTCACCAGTTGCTTCATGGCTTCGATGTCTTCGGGGCTCGCCGCCTCGTTGCGGGCGCCGCGATCGCCCATCACATAGGAGCGGACCGCACCGTGGGCGATCTGGGTGCCCACGTCCATGGTCCACTTCCGCCGGCCCAGGGTGTCGAGGTACTCGGGGAAGCTCTCCCACTCCCACTCGATCCCCTCCGACAGGGCGGTGCCGGGGATGTCCTCGACCCCCTCCATCAGGCCGATCAGCCAGTCGTGGCGGTCGGGACGGGCCGGGGCGAACCCGACCCCGCAATTGCCGGTCACCACCGTGGTGACCCCGTGCCAACTGCTGGGCGCCAGCACCTCGTCCCAGGTGGCCTGGCCGTCGTAGTGGGTGTGGATGTCCACCCAGCCGGGCGAGACCAGAAGGCCGTCCGCATCCACGGACCGGGCCGCCGACTCGCCGCCGAGGGACCCGACGCCGCTGATCCGTCCCCCATCGACGGCCACATCGGCGGTACGGGCCGGTGCCCCGGTGCCGTCGACGACCGTTCCCCCTCGAATGACGAGGTCATGCATGGTCTGTCCCCCTTGGAAGGCTGAACCCCGATGCTCGCACGCGCGCCGGCCTTCCGCAATGACGGCGCGGTCCGGAGGTGTCTACCCCCCGCGGTGGTCCGGGGGGATGGAGTAGGTGACCTGGGCTTTGGCCACCATTGCGTCCCTCCCGACCGAGAACAGGGCCACATCGGCCACCGCCAGCTGGCGTCCCAGCTTGAGGAGGGTGCCCTCCGCCACCACGTCGACCAGTTCCGGTTTGCGGAGGAAGTCGATGTGCAGGCTGGTGGTCACGGCCAGCGCCACCGGACCGATCTGTCCGATGATGACCAGGTAGGCGGCGCAGTCGGCCAGGGCCATCAGCGACGGGCCGGAGACGGTGCCGCCCGGGCGGCTGTCACCAGGCCCGATCTTCTGGCGCATCCGGATGCTGTGCCCGGTGACCTCCTCGACCACATAGGGGGGTGGGGCATCGGGGAAGGCGCTGTCGAGGAACGCCTGGACCTCCTCGACGGTCATGGGAAGGGCGGACATGCTCGCAGCAGCGTACCCACTGGCCCGGCCGGCCGGCCGGCAACGGCGCCGCGTACCGTCCGACCGTGCCGCAACCGCGTCGCCACGTCGCCGGTCGTCGCCCCATCGTCGCCCCATCGTGCAGACTGTGGGTCCGAGGTCGAGGCCGGGGCCGTGGCCACCGGTTGTGTAGATGTCATCGAACCAGGTCCGGACGGGGGAGTGCGCGTGTTGAGTGAAGAGGACCGGGCGGCCGCCGAATGGGCACGCATGGCCGGAGCGGGCCTGATGGAGCTGCGATCCCGCTCGGAACCGGGGAAGTCGCTCGGACAAGAGGGTGACAGGGTCTCGCACCGGCTCCTCATGGAGGAGATCGCCGGGAGGTTTCCCGCCGATCGGATCCGATCGGAGGAGGCCGACCAGTCCGAGACGCTCGGATCGCAGTCCGGCAGGGTATGGATCATCGATCCGCTGGACGGCACCCGCGAGTATTCGGAGGGTCGGGAGGACTGGGCCGTGCACGTCGCCCTGGCCGTGGACGGCGCTCCGGTGGTGGGAGCCGTCGCCCGCCCCGCCCTGGATGTGGTGCTCGGGACGGGCGAGCCTCCTCCGCTGCCCGACCCGGCACCGGCGCCGCGCATGGTGGTCAGCCGGAGCCGTCCGCCCGACTTCTCACCCCTCGTCGCCGAAGCGCTGGGGGCAGTCACCATCCCGATGGGGTCAGCCGGCGCCAAAATCGCCGCCGTCATACGCGGCGAGGCCGAGGTCTATG
>DATBOO010000101.1:0-14695 GCA_036553725.1 Acidimicrobiales bacterium
AACTCCATCTCCCTCACCGCCACCGAATTCAACCTGCTCCGATTCTTCCTCCTCAACCCCCGCCATGTGCTGTCCAAGACCCAGATCCTCGATCACGTGTGGCACTATGACTTCGGCGGCGACGGCAACGTGGTCGAGACCTACATCAGCTACCTGCGCAAGAAGCTCGATGCATTCGGCCCTCCGGTGATCCACACCGTCCGGCTGGTCGGCTACGCCCTCCGTGAGCCGTCGACCGAGTAGCCGGTGTCGCTGCGGACCCGCCTGTTGATCGCCATCGGCGTCATCGCCCTGGTGGCACTGGCCATCGCCAATGTGGCCACATACTCCTCCCTGCAGTCGTTCCTCTATCAGCGGGTCGACCAGCAGCTCGACCAGCAGCACCCGTTCTTCGAGCGACTGGCTGACCGCGGCGAGCCGATCACCCAGTTCTGCCACCGGCAGGGCCAGCCGGCGCCGGGCGCCGGATCCGGAGCTCCCGGTTCGCCTACCGCCGGCCCGAAGCCCGATCTCCCACCCAACCTCTTCCCTGTGGTGTCCGTCGAGGTCCAGACCCGGTCGGGCAAGACGGTCAACGGGCAGGTCTGTCCCGCCTATGACGACAACGTCGCCTACACGCCGAAGATCCCTACTCCGATCCCCGGCCTGTCGCCCGCGTCGGGAGGCGGCGACAAGGCCACGAACTTCGTGGCTCCCTCGGCACAGGCGGGCGGACCGTCGTTCCGGGTACGGGCCTCCGAGCTCATGGACGGGAACGTGCTCATCGTGGCCCAGCCGTTGGAAGACATCCGCGACACCCTCCACCGGCTGCTCCTCATCGAACTGGCGGTCACCGGCGCCGCGGTGATCCTGGCCCTCATCGGCGGCTTCTGGCTGGTCCGGGTCGGGCTCCGCCCCCTGCGCGACATGGAGCGATCGGCCGAGTCCATTGCTGCCGGCAACCTCACGGAGCGGGTCCCCGGTGAGAACGACAAGACCGAGGTGGGGCGGCTGGCCCGGACCCTCAACATGATGCTGTCCCGTATCGAGGCCGCCTTCCGGGCCCGGCTGGCGTCGGAACGCCGCCTGCGCGCCTCCGAGGAGCGGCTGCGGCGGTTCGTGGCGGACGCGTCGCACGAACTGCGCACCCCCATCGCCGCTGTCTCCGCCTACGCCGAGCTCTTCGGGCGGGGCGCCTCCGAGCAGAAGGAGGACCTCGGGCGGTTGATGGCCGGCATCCGGACTGAGACGGACCGGATGGAACACCTGGTCGCCGACCTGTTGCTGCTGGCCCGGTTGGACGAGGGGCGTCCCCTGGACCAGCGATCCGTCGACCTGGTGGCGCTGTGCGCCGAAGCGGTCCAGACCGCTTCCACCGTGGGCCCCGCCTGGCCCCTGACCTTCGAGGCGTCCGAACCGATCGAGATCATGGGCGACACCACCAGCCTGCGGCAGGTCATCGACAACCTTCTGGGGAACGTGCGGGCCCACACTCCGGAGGGGACGCCGGCCCGGGTCACCGTGGCCAAGGAGGGGGACGGCGCGGTCATCACCGTGGCCGACGACGGACCGGGCATGGAGCCCGACGAGGCGGCCCACATCTTCGAGCGGTTCTACCGCTCCGACCCGAGCCGGTCCCGGAGGCACGGCGGAGCCGGGCTCGGCCTGTCCATCGTGAGCACCATCGTGGCCAACCACGGCGGCCGCGTGTCGGCCGACGGTACCCCCGGGGCGGGCACAACCTTCATCGTCCATCTGCCTGCTGTCCCGCCTCCGGCGGATCCCGGGCCCGACGAAGGGGAGCTGGGGGCACCGGCCGGTGCGGCGCCGATCGAGCCCTGATTCCCATCCCGCTCACAGCTCGTGCCCAACTTGGACCGATGCCCGTCGGTCACAGTCCCACCATGAACGTCATCCAGCTCCCGCGTGTAGACCACGATGCGACTTCGACCGCATCGGAGCTGGAGATCGTGATTCCCGTCTACAACGAGGCCGGACAGCTGGCCACCAGTGTCACCGACCTGCGCTCCTACCTCGACTCGGGCTTCCCCCTCCGCACCACCATCACCATCGCCGACAACGCCAGCACCGACGGCACCTCGTTGATCGCCGACGAGCTGGCCTCCACCCTTCCCCGCGTCCGGTCCATCCACCTGGAGCGAAAGGGTCGGGGACGGGCGCTGCGCGCCGCCTGGACGGACGCCACCGCCCCGGTGGTGTCGTACATGGACGTCGACCTGGCCACCGGGCTCGATGCGTTGCTTCCCCTCGTCGCCCCGCTGGTATCGGGCCACAGCGACCTGGCCATCGGAACCCGGCTGGCACCTGGCGCCCATGTGGTGAGGGGCGCGAAGCGGGAGTTCATCTCGCGCAGCTACAACCTCCTGGTCCGATCGGTCCTGGGCAGCGCCTGCACCGACGCCCAGTGCGGGTTCAAGGCGATGCGCCGCGAGGCGGCCGCGGCGTTGCTCCCGCTGATCGAGGACGACGAATGGTTCTTCGACACCGAGCTCCTGGTCACCGCCCAACGGCTCGGGCTCCGCATCCACGAGGTCCCGGTCGACTGGGTGGACGACACCGATTCAAGCGTCGAGGTGCTCCGCACGGCCCTGACGGACCTGCGCGGTGTGGTGCGCATGCTCGGTCCGGCGGCGCGAAGGCGCGTCGTGCGACAGACAACCCCAGTTCCCTCGACGCCCAGTCCGGATGCCCGGGGCGGCCCCGTGGCCGGAGACGGCCGTGAGCACCGGGTCTTCGCCGATGACCTGCTGCGGTTCGCCGGTGTCGGCGCCATCAGCACGGTGGCCTATGTGGCGTTGTTCGCGGCCCTGGCGCCCAGCTTGGGCAGCTTCCTGGCCAACGCCGTGGCCATCGGCGTCTGCAGCCTGGGCAATACTGCGGCCCACCGTGGCATGGCCGACACCGCGCACTACGGCCTGGATCGATGGCGTCGATCGGCTACCGCCACCGCCCTGCTCGGCGTCAGCCTGGCCTTCACCACCGCCGCTCTGGCGGCCACTCAGGCCGCGGGCCTGACCTCGCTGGCCCCCGAGGTATGCGCCGTGGCCCTCGCCAACCTGGCCGCGGCGGTGGTCAGGTTCGGGATTCTCCGCACCTGGGTCTTCCGTCCTGCGTTCGGGGCCCACCTGGCGACACCCGGAGGTGGGGCGACGACAAACGTCCGACCTCGCCAGTTCGACGAGATGAGGAAATCATCATGACCGACGTCCGACTGACCGGTGACCCCGACCCGGCCCACCGGTCGGTGGCCGTGACGGTCGGGCCGGGCGCCACCCACCCGGACACCGCGGGTCCGATCGTGTCCGATCCGTTTCCCTCTGCGCCGGCGCCACCGGTCTGGGCCCCTGAGGGCATCGGGTTCGTCGGGGCCGACGACCCGTCCACCGACGAGCCGTCCGGCGGCGACCCGTTGCCGCCTGCGGCTCCACGCCGCCGGCTGGCCCGAGTGGTCGGCGGACGGCCGCAGGATCCGGCCTGGGTCCGTCCGGCCCTGCTCGCACTGCTGGTCGGCACCGGTGTCCTCTACCTCTGGGGCCTCGGGCAGTCCGGCTGGGCCAACAGCTTCTACTCCGCCGCCGTCCAGGCCGGAACCAAGAGCTGGAAGGCCTTCTTCTTCGGGTCCTCCGACGCCTCCAACTTCATCACGGTGGACAAGCCGCCCGCCTCGCTGTGGGTGATGGAGCTGTCGGCCCGGCTGTTCGGGGTCAATTCGTGGAGCATCCTGGTCCCGCAGGCGCTGGAGGGCGTGGCCACCGTGGGAATCCTCTTTGCCACCGTGCGCCGGTGGTTCTCCCCGGGGGCCGCTCTGCTGGCCGGTGCGGTGGTGGCGCTCACCCCGGTGGCCACCTTGATGTTCCGGTTCAACAACCCCGATGCGCTGCTGACCCTGCTGCTGACCGGCGCGGCCTACGCCACCGTCCGTGCGGTGGAAGGCGGGCGCACTCGGTGGATGGTGCTGGCCGGAACCCTGGTCGGGTTCGGATTCATCACCAAGATGCTCCAGGCTCTCATCCTCATGCCCGTGCTGGCCCTGGTCTATCTGCTGGCGGGGCCGCCCAAGTTGGGACGGCGGGTCGTGCAGCTGGTCTACGCCGCCATTGCCCTCGTGGTGGCCGGGGGCTGGTGGGTGGCGGCGGTCCAGCTGACCCCGGCCGCCGACCGCCCCTACATCGGCGGGTCCACCGACAACAACCTGCTTAATCTCATCTTCGGCTACAACGGGTTCGGTCGGCTCACCGGCAACGAGACGGGCAGTGTCGGCGGGGGCAGAGCCGGCGGAGGGGCGGGCAGCATGTGGGGCCCCATCGGATGGGACCGGTTGTTCCTCTCCCAGATGGGCGGCCAGGTGTCGTGGCTGATACCCGGGTCGCTCATCGGTCTCCTGTCCGTGCTCTGGCTGACCCGGCGAGCGCCCCGGACCGACCGCATCCGGGCCGGCGTCCTCCTGTTCGGCGGGTGGCTCCTGTTGACCGGCGCCACCCTGAGCTTCGCCCACGGCATCATCCACCCCTACTACACGATCGTCCTGGCGCCGGCCATCGGCGCGCTGGTGGGCATGACCGCCTCCACGCTGTGGCGACGACGCGAGGAGATCTTCCCGAGGCTGGCTCTGGCCGCGGCCATCGCCGCCAGCATCGCCTGGGCATTCGTCATCCTCGGGTGGAGTCCCCAGTGGTACCCGGCCCTGCGATGGGTGGTCCTGGCGGTGGGAGTGGTCGCCGCCCTCGGCATCGCCCTGATGCCCCGGGCCCGCGGGCTGTTGGCCGCCGGCCTGGCCGGCTTCGGCATCGCCGCGGTCATCGCCGCGCCGGCCGCCTACTCCCTCACCACCGCCGCCACTCCACACAGCGGCGCCATCCCCTCGGCCGGTCCGGCCATCCGGGGGGGCCAGGGCTTCGGTGGTCCCGGCGGGTTCACAGGTCCCGGCGGGCTGGGCGGGCCCGGCGGCTTCGGGCGCAACGCCTTCACGCTGCCCCCGGGCTTCACGCTGCCCAACGGGGTCACGCTGCCCAACGGGCTCCACCTGCCGCCGGGCGCCTTCGCCGGGCGGGGCGGCGGATTCGCCGGCGGCGGGACCGGTGGGCCCGGCGGCACCGGCAGGACCGGCGGGTTGGGCCGGGCCGGTGGCAATGCCGCCGGCGGCCTCCTCGACGGGTCGACGCCGGGCAAGCAGCTCACCGCGCTGCTCGGTGCGGACGCCTCCCGCTACGCCTGGGTGGCGGCGGCCACCGGTTCGAACTCGGCCTCCGGCTACCAACTGGCCACCGGCGATCCGGTGATGGCCATCGGCGGCTTCAACGGGACCGATCCGGCGCCGACCCTGGCCCAGTTCGAGGCGTTCGTGGCTGCCGGGAAGATCCACTACTACATCAGCGGCGGGGGCTTCGGTGGAGGAGGCGGCTTCGGCGGAGGGGCCGGCGGGTCGACCGCCTCGCACTCCTCGGACATCTCCTCGTGGGTTGCGGCCCACTTCACGGCCAAGACGGTCGACGGCGTCACCCTGTACGACCTCACGGCCAGGGCCGGTTGAGGCACATCGGGTGCCCGCCGGGCATCCGGCCCTGACCGGGCGGGCCCGGCGCATCAGGCCTGAGCCACCGGCCCGATCTGTGGGCCATGATTGAGAGGGCACCAGCCCGACCCAACGCCCGAACAGGAGACCTCCATGGCGATCAGCGTGACGCCGATACCCGGCTTGGACCCCGACATCAATGCCCTTCGTCGCAAGACCGCGGACTTCATCAACGACGAGATACTCCCCAACGAGGAGGTGCTGTGGCGATCCCGCCGGGACGCGGGCCGGACCGGCGAGGAACGGGAGGCCGGCCGCCGGGAGAGCCGTGAGATGCGTGACGAGATCAAGGCCAGGGTCAGCAAGGCCGGGCTCTGGGCTCCGCACCTGCCCAAGGAGTACGGCGGCATGGGCCTCGACTTTCTGGCTCTGGCCTACATGTACGAGATCCTGGCCTACGCGGTGGGCGCATCCGCCCTGTTCGGCATCGCCGCGCCCAACTCGGGCAATTCCACCATCCTGGTCAAGTACGGGACCGAGGAGCAGAAGCGGAAGTGGCTTCTCCCCCTCATCGAGGGGACCATGCAGTCGGGCTTCTCCATGACCGAGCCCGACCAGGCCGGCTCCGATCCCCGCTCGATCCAGACCGAAGCGGTCCGCGACGGCAACGACTGGGTGATCAACGGCCACAAGTGGTTCACCTCCAATGGCATCGATGCCGACTTCCTCATCGTCATGTGCCGGGCCAACGACCCGACCGGTGAGCTCGGGTCACCCGGTCGGATGACCCAGATCATCGTCCCCACCGACACACCGGGCGTGAACATCGTCCGGGGCATCGGCATCTTCGGGCACGCCACTTCCGACCACTGCGAGATCAAGTACGAGAACGTTCGGGTCCCCGTCGACAACACCCTGGGACTGGTGGGCCAGGGCCACCAGGCCGCCCAGGACCGCCTCGGCGCCGGGCGCGTCTACCACTGCATGAACTCGGTGGGCCAGATGTGGCGCGCCTTCGACCTCATGGTCGAGCGGTCACTGACCCGTGAGGTGCACGGCGGACTGTTGAAGGACAAGCAGTTCATCCAGGGCTTCATCGCCGAGAGCTACCTGGACGTGCAGTCGGCCCGGCTGATGACCATCAATGCCGCAGAGAAGGTGGCCAACAGCGACCCCGATGTCCGAACGGCCATCTCCGCCATCAAGGTGTTCGTCCCCGCCGCCTACCACCGGGTCGTCGACCGGGCCATCCAGGTGTGGGGTGGAGCGGGGGTGAGCAACGACCTCCCGCTGGGCCAGATGTACCTGACGGCCAGAGTGCTCCGGCTGGCGGACGGGCCCGACGAGGTGCACAAGATCCTCATGGCCAAGAACATCATCCACCGCTACGAGAACGGGGACAGCTGGAATTTCGGCAACTGAACCCCTCTCCCGGTGGCGGCCGACGGCGTGATCCGGGCCGTGCCACCGCCCCATTCAGAACGGCAGAATTCGAACAGGACATTCCCAACACGGCTTCGAGCCCCACCGATCCAACAGAAAGAGGACCCCATGCCTACCGTCACCGAATATGCGCCCGGCACCCCCTCGTGGGTCGACCTGGCCAGTCCCGATCTGGCCGCCTCCGTGGCCTTCTACTCGTCGCTGTTCGGGTGGGACGCCCATGACCAGGGGGCGGAGGCCGGCAACTACCACATGTTCGAATCGGGAGGGGTGCCGGTGGCCGGAGCCGGCCCGATCATGATGGAGGGCCAGCCCCCTGCCTGGACGACCTACGTCTCGGTCGAGGATGCCGACGAGGCGATCGGCAAGGTCAAAGCGGCCGGCGGTGCGGTCTTCGTCGAGCCGATGGACGTCCTCGACGTGGGCCGGATGGCGGTGTTCGCCGACCCCACCGGAGCCGCCGCCGCGGTCTGGCAGCCCCGCCGGCACATCGGGGCCGGTCTGGTCAACGAGCCGGGGGCCTTGACCTGGAACGAGCTCGCCACCCGCGACGTCCCGGGCGCCACCCGGTTCTACGGCGCGGTCTTCGGGTGGGGGGCCGTCCCGGTGGCCGGGGCCGAGCACTCGTACACCGAGTGGAAGCTGGGGGACCAGACGGTAGGCGGGATGATGGACATGCCTCCGATGGTCCCGGCCGAGGTGCCGGCCCACTGGCTCGCCTACTTCGGCACCGCCGATTGCGACGCCACGGTGGACAAGGCCACCGGGCTGGGCGCCGCCTCAATGGTCGGCCCCACCGACATCCCGGCCGGTCGCTTCGCCGTCCTGGCCGATCCGGTGGGGGCGATGTTCGCGGTGATCAGGCTGGCTGCTTCGTAGCAGACCCGGCGATCGGCCCGCTACCCTCCCCACCGTGGAGGCGTCGACGATCGAACAGCAGCGGAAGCTGGTCACCGAGTTACCCGGGCCGAACTCCCGGGCCCTCCACCGGCGCCGGACGGCGGCGGTGGCAGCCGGGGTCAGTTCCACCCTCCCCCTCTACGTCCAGCAGGCGTCCGGGGCGATCCTGGTCGATGTCGACGGCAACGCCCTCATCGACCTCGGGGCCGGGATCGCGGTGATCGGCGTGGGCCACGCCGCCCCCGCCGTCGTCGAGGCGGTCGCCGGCCAGGTCGGCCGCTTCGCCCACACCTGTTTCATGGTCTCTCCCTACGAGGGCTACGTCGCCGTGTGCGAAGCCCTCAACGAGCTGGCGCCGGGGGACCAGCCCAAGCGGACCGCATTGTTCAACTCGGGCGCCGAAGCGGTGGAGAACGCGGTCAAGGTCGCCCGGTACGCCACCGGCCGGCAGGCGGTGGTCGTCTTCGACCACGCCTACCACGGCCGTACCAATCTGACCATGGCCCTCACCGCCAAGAACATGCCCTACAAGGAGCGGTTCGGACCCTTCGCCCCCGAGGTGTACCGGGTGCCCATGTCGTACCCGTACCGGGATCCCGCGGGGATGAGCGGCGCCGAGGCCGCCGGGCGCGCCCTCGAGCAGGTCGAGCGCAACGTCGGGGCCGGCAACGTGGCCTGCGTGCTCGTCGAACCGATCCAGGGCGAGGGCGGCTTCATCGTTCCCGCACCGGGCTTCCTCCCCGCCCTGGCCGCCTGGTGCGGGGACCGAGACGTGGTGCTGGTGGCCGACGAGATCCAGACCGGGCTCTGCCGCACCGGCGACTGGTTCGCCTGCGATCACGAGGGCGTCGTCCCCGATCTGGTGACCACGGCCAAGGCGTTGGCCGGAGGCATGCCGCTGGCGGCGGTGACCGGCCGGGCCGATCTGATGGACGCCGTCCATCCCGGCGGGCTGGGCGGTACCTACGGCGGCAACCCGGTGGCCTGTGCCGCCGCCCTGGGCGCCCTCGACACCATGCACGCCCTCGACCTGGCCGGCCGGGCCCGCCGGATCGGTGACGCCGTTTCCACCCGGCTGGCGTCCCTGGCCGCTTCGCACCCGGCCGTCGGCGATGTGCGGGGACGGGGGGCCATGATGGCCATGGAGATCGTGCACCCGGGGACCCGGGACCCGGACGCCGATGCCACTCGCCGCATCCTCCAGGCCTGTCACCAGGCCGGCGTGGTCACCCTGTCCTGCGGCAGCTTCGGCAACGTCATCCGGCTGCTCCCACCCCTGGTCATCGAAGACGCATTGCTGGCCGACGGTCTGGACGTCCTGGCTGGTGCCGTCGAGGGGGAGCTTTCCTGACCGGCCCTCGATCCGGCTGACCGTCCCTCAGGGTTGTGGGTAGGGCAGCGCCGACTTGACCGAGGCCAGCCCGGCGTCGAGGCACTGGATCTCGTGATCGGCGTCGCGGGCGAGGTCCCGGACCTGTTGCCCGGTGGTGTCGCTGGCCGAGGCCACCGCCGCGCCCCGGATGTCGGCGGCCGCCCGCATCACGTCGGCGGCCTGGGTGGCCACGTCGGGCGGCACCGTCCCGGCCGACTCCACCCGGAGGACCCGATCGAGGCCGATCGCCGCGTCCCGCAGGCGGTGGCACAGCGCCGGGAGCGAAGCGGTGGGCGCCCCGACCCCGGAGGCCGCCCGCACCGCCGCATCGGCGTGGTCCACCGACCGCCACATCTCCCTTCGGACCTGGCGCGACGTCCGCCGGTGCAGGTCCTCGGGCGGCACCGGACCACGAGGCCTCGTGCGGAAGGACGACGTCTCGTGCCAGAGCCCGGTGGCGGCCACGACCACGCCGTGGGAGTGGAAGGCCCGCCACTTGCGACGCCCGTAGCGCCAAACCAGGAAGCCGGCTGCGAATGTACCGGCCATGAGCATGGCGCAGAACAGCAGCGCCGCCGCCATCACCGGCACCCAGATCGAAGCGATCACCCCGCCATTGTACGCCGGGCGTCCCCGGAGCCGGAGGCCATCCGCCTCACATGGAGAAAGGGGCCACGGAGGCCGACGCCCCCTCGATCACGCCACGGGCTCGACCAGCAGGTCCTCCATCCGATCGAGGTCGCCAGGGGCCAGGCCGGCATCCACCGCCCAGGCCCGGGCGCCGCCGAATTCTTCGTAGAGACCTTCGAGGAACCGCTCCATCGACCGCGCCTCCACACCGAACCGGTAGTCGGGCACCTTGGCCATTCTCGATGCGAAGGCGGGATCGTCCCGGTACCGGCCGAGGATCAACTCCATCCGGCCGGCGGTGATCAGGTAGTCGGCCACGATCACCTCGCGGGCCACACCCACGATGTCCAGGATCAGGGCCGCCAGGACACCGGTGCGGTCCTTGCCCGCCGCGCAGTGGAAGACCAGCGGCAGCGTGTCCGGCTCGGTCACCAGCGCCAGGGCGTCAGCCAGGGCGGACCGGCCCCCGTCCAGATACCAGAGGTAGCGCTCGCCCAGCTCCTCGCCGGGGGGTGCCGGAGCGGCGAGGGCCTCACCCTCGCCTTCCTGGATCACGGAGAGATGGCGATAGGCGATCGGCTCCCCGGCCAGCGGGCCCCGGCCCGTCCGGCTGAGCTCGCGGGCGGTGCGAAGGTCGATCATCGTGGCCAGGCCCAGCGACCGGAGGACCTCGACATCCGCCCCCGTGAGCTCGTGGAGGGTGTCGCTGCGGAACAGCCTCCCCCACCGGGTCCGCCGCCCGTCCCCGGCCGGATAGCCGCCGAGATCCCGGAAGTTGAAGGCTCCGGCGAGGGCCACGAGTCGTTCACGTCCTTCCACCTCCCCATCATGGCCGAGCGGGGCGCCACCGCCGATCCGGCCCTGGTTCGGCCCGCACCGTCTTTTGAGCGAGAATGGGGCCCTTCGAACCGACCGATGTGCGCCACCGGACCCGCTGAGGCCGCTGGCTCCGCCCCGTCAACTGATCGCGAGGATCCCCTGAAATGAAGTCGCTGGCCTCCTGGTGTGTCCGCCACCGCGTCATCGTGCTGCTGTTGTGGTTGGCCGCTCTCCTCGGCACTGGTTTCCTCTCCCAGTCGATCGGCACCGCCTACTCGAACAGCTTCTCCCTACCCAACACCGAGTCGACCCAGGCCCTCTCCCTGCTGCAGTCGGCGGCGCCGAACGTGGCCGGCGACCGGGAGCAGATCGTGTTCCACACCACCAACGGGGCCAAGGTCACCGACCCGGCGGTGCAGGCCTCGGTCACCACCATGCTGGACAAGGTGGTCAAGGTGCCCCATGTCTCCAACATCGCCTCTCCCTATTCGCCCGGCGGTGCCGCCCAGGTCAGTGCCGACAACCGGACCGGATTCGCCACGGTCACCTTCGACCGCCTGGAGCAGAACATCTCCACCGCCGTGGCCAAGCAGTTCGTGGCCACCGCCCAGTCGGCACAAACGGGCAACCCCGACCTACAGGTGGCGGTGGCCGGCCAGGTCGCCGAGGCGGCCAACCGCCAGTCGTTTGGGGGCACGCTGCCCGGGGTCATCCTGGCCGGGGTGGTGTTGCTGCTGGTCTTCGGCTCGGTGTTCGCCATGGCCCTTCCCCTGCTGTCCGCCCTCGCCTCGCTGGGCACGGCCATCGGCTTGATCGGACTGCTGAGCCACGCGCTGAAGATGCCCCAGTTCTCCCCCGAGCTGGTACTGCTCATCGGGCTCGGGGTGGGTGTCGACTACGCCCTGTTCATCGTGACCCGGCACCGACAGGGCCTGATCGCGGGACGAGACGTCGAGTCGTCGATCGTCAACGCGGTCGACACGTCGGGCCGGGCCGTCCTGTTTGCCGGCATCATCGTCTGCATCGCCCTGCTCGGCATGTTCGCCCTCGGGGTCTCGTTCCTCTACGGCCTGGCCATCGCCGCCGCCATCGGGGTGGCCCTCACGATGATCGCCGCCCTGACCCTGCTGCCGGCCTTCCTCGGCTTCATCGGGCCCAAGGTGCTGAGCCGGCGCCAGAAGAAAGAACTGGCCACCACCGGGCCCCGGGTGGTGGGCGCCGGCACCAAGGGGTTCTGGCCGAGGTGGGCGGCGTTCATCGAGCGGCGGCCGGTGCTGCCGGCGGTGGTGGCGCTGATCGCGGTGGTCCTCATCGCCCTGCCGTTCTTTTCGCTCCGGCTCGGCTCCGCGGACCAGGGGAACGATCCGGTGGGGACGACCACCCGGGAGGCCTACGACCTGCTGGCCACCGGGTTCGGGCCCGGCTTCAACGGACCCCTCTTGTTGGTGACGGTGAACGACGGCCAGGCCGCCGTCCAGTCCCTCGACCACCTGGCCGGGGCGGTCAAGGCGCAGCCCGGCGTGGCCCGGGTGGTTGCACCCCTGTCCCTCCCCACGAAGGACGGCAAGACGGTTTCGCTGATCACCGCCTACCCGGCGTCGGCCCCCCAGGACGCGGCCACCACCGACCTCATCGACCACCTCCGCGCCCAGACCATCCCCGAGGCCACCTCGGGCACCGGGGTTCACGTGTACGTGGGCGGCAACACCGCCATCTTCACCGACTTCGCCCGGGTGCTGTCGTCCAAGCTGCCACTGTTCATCGGCTTGGTGGTCGTGCTCTCCTTCCTGCTGTTGATGATGGTGTTCCGGAGCATCATCATCCCGCTGACCGCCGCGGTCATGAACCTGCTCTCCATCGGGGCCGCCTTCGGGGTGCTGGTGGCCGTTTTCCAGTGGGGCCACCTCGGATCGATCTTCGGGGTCAATCGGCCCGGGCCCATCGAGGCCTTCCTGCCGGTGATGCTGTTCGCCATCCTGTTCGGCCTGTCCATGGACTACGAGGTGTTCCTGATCAGCCGCATCCACGAGGAGTGGCTGACGGCCGACGACAACCGGACGGCGGTGCGGAAGGGCCTGGCGTCCACGGGCAAGACCATCACTGCGGCAGCCCTGATCATGATCCTCGTCTTCGGATCCTTCATCCTGGGCGGCGAGCGGGTGATCAAGGAGTTCGGCCTCGGGCTGGCGGCGGGCATCGCCATCGACGCCGTGCTCATCCGGATGGCCATCGTCCCCTCGGTGATGTTCCTCTTCGGCAAGGCCAACTGGTGGTTCCCCGCCTGGCTCGACCGGATCCTCCCCCGTCTGGCCGTCGACCCCGAGGCGTCCTCACCGACCGCCCAACCCGAAGAGGCCGCCGAGGCCGACCGGGTGCGGGTCTGACCGGTCCGGACCGGCCGTCTCCTTGACAACCCGGGCCGGCCGAGTCTTAGCTTCACAGAGGACCAAACCACCGAGTACAAGGGGTCACCCATGCCCGACTTCGTCATGACCATCGGGGGCGACACGGTTCCGGCGGCTGAATCCTTCGGCGTGGTGAACCCGGCCACCGGGGAGGTCTTCGCCCTGGCCCCGGAGTGCAGCCCGCAGCAGCTCGACGCCGCCTTCGACGCCGCCGCCAAGGCCCAGCGGGACTGGAGGTCCGACGAGGGCGCCCGGCGGGCCACCCTGTTGCGGATGGCCGACGTGCTCATGGCCTCCACCGGCGAGCTGGCCCCGGTCCTGACCGCCGAGCAGGGCAAGCCGCTCGGCGATGCGAATATCGAGGTCTTCGCCGCCGCCATCTGGTGCCAGTACTTCGCCAACCTCGAGACGCCGCCCCAGGTCATCCAGGACGACGCCGAGGCCCTGGTCGAGGTGGTGCGGCGCCCGGTCGGCGTCGTGGCCGCCATCACCCCGTGGAACTTCCCCCTCGCCCTGGCCTTCTGGAAGATCGCGCCGGCCCTGCTGGCCGGCAACGCCATGGTGCTGAAGCCCTCACCGTTCACCCCCCTGACCACCCTGAAGGTGGCCGAGATCCTCCGGGAGGCCATGCCCCCCGGGGTGCTCAACGTGGTCAGCGGGGGCGACCAGCTCGGCAGCTGGATGACCGAGCACCCGGTGCCCCGGAAGATCAGCTTCACCGGCTCCGTCCAGACCGGGAAGTTGGTGGCCATGTCGGCGGCCCCGGACCTCAAGCGGGTCACCCTCGAGCTCGGGGGCAACGACCCGGCCATCGTGATGGACGATGCCGACCCGGATGTCGTGAGCAAGGGGATCTTCGCCGCTGCCTTCAACAACAACGGCCAGGTGTGCTCGGCCATCAAGCGGGTCTACGTACCCGAGGCCCTCTACGACCAGGTGGTCGACGGCCTGGGGGCCCACGCCACCTCGGTCAAGGTGGGCGACGGGACCGAGGCCGACACCAAGCTCGGCCCCATCAACAACCGCCCCCAGTTCGAGCGGGTGGCGGAGCTGGTCGGGGACGCACTGTCCCACGGGGCCCGGGCGGTGGCCGGAGGGCACGCCATCGACGGGCCGGGGTACTTCTTCGAGCCGACCATCCTGGCCGACCTGTCGGACGGGACCCGCATCGTGGACGAGGAGCAGTTCGGGCCGGCCCTGCCGGTGATCTCCTACCGGGACGTCGACGACGTCGTCGAGCGGGCCAACGCCACCCACTTCGGGCTGTCCGGCTCGGTGTGGGGCGCGGACGGCGATCGCGCCGCCGAGGTCGCCGGTCGGCTCGAGTGCGGCACCGCCTGGGTCAACACCCATCTGGCCCTCGCCCCGCAACAGCCCTTCGGCGGCTTCAAGTGGAGCGGGGTGGGCGTGGAGAACGGGCCCTGGGGCCTGGCCGAATTCAGCGAGATCCAGGTCGTCCACCGGTCCAAGGCCACCGACGGGCTCAACATCTCCACCGCCGGCCTCGTCTCGTAGCCCAGACCCACAGATCGCACGATGGGGCCGGCGAACCCGGGCGGTCCCCGCCGGTCCCGATGCCGCCCTCCCGTCGAAATCTGGTCGTTGCCCTGGCCG
>DATBOO010000113.1:0-4990 GCA_036553725.1 Acidimicrobiales bacterium
AGCGGGCATGAGGGTGAGCGAGAGCGGCTTCAGCGGCGTCGATGCCGGGACCGTGTGCAGGGTGAGCTTGGCCCGGACCGGCTTGTCGCCGCGTAGGAGGTTGTAGTGGATCTGCATGACCACCATGCTGCCGGCGGGGAAGCTGACCCCGGTCCCGGAGGGGAGGACGTCCTCGCCGTGGCCCGGTGCCCACGCGGTCAACCAGGGCGTGTTGGAGATCTGCTCGAGGCCGGTGCCGGGCAGTGCCGTCTCGCCGAAGCAGGTCCAACCCTTCCCGTTGTGATCGGCCGCCTTGGCCGCCTTGGCCAGGTTGGGCGGGATCTGGAAGAGGATGGCGTGGTGGACCTCGATGCTGTTCGGGTAGAACTGGCTCGAGACGATGAACGAATTGGACGTCACGTGCGGATTGACCAAGGTGCAGTGGTAGTCGTCGGTGGCGCCCTTGGGAGCGTGAGGCTTGTAGGACTGGTTGGCCTGCATGGTGACGGTGGTCACCGGGGGCGATGCCGCCCCGGCGACCGAGGCGATCACCCCGGTGGCCAAGCCGGTGATTGCGAGGATTCCAGCCAGGGCAAAGCGCAAAGCACGAGAGGTCATGGGCGCAGCCTATCCCGGCCCCAGAGCTTTCGCCGGTAGCCCTGACAGATCATTTCCGACCGTCGTAGGCGGTGGAATGCCTGGCGGGGGCCTGTCTCATGGCGGCCATCGATCACCCGTCGACCAGGCGCTGGAACTCCTCGTCGTGCACGCCCGCCGCCTGCTTGTCGGCCAACGTCTCCAGCCACTGCTGGGCCGGCTCACTGTCCATGGCTTCGACCATCTGCTTGGGAATGGCCCGCATCACGTACTCCTCGGGCATGACCGGGTCGTGTCGGTCCCTTCGGGCCAGCGCCTTTTCGATGATCGGCTCCCATTTGGAGGCCTTGGCCCGGCTCGCGGCCTCGTCCCGCTCGATGAACTCGGGGAGCACCTCGGTCCCGAAAAGCTCGATCGACTCCATGATGTGCTCATGGCGGTTGTGGCCCGCCTGCATGACGAATATGAGCTGGTCGACGCCGGCCTCCTCGTAGCGCCGCAGGAACTCCCGCAGTTGATCCGGCGTCCCGATGGCCCCCCGGAGTCCGGTCTGGTCTCCGGCCGCCGCCTTGGCCCCGAGCGTCTCCTGACGGGCGGCGAGAGCGGCCTCCGGGGAGTACCCCATCTTTCCGCGCCGCTGGAGGAACTCTTCCCAGACGTTCGTCGTGGCCGGCACGTGGTCACCGAAGACGTAGAAGTGGGCGAGGGAGTACCCGAAGAAGTTGGCTCCCTCGAGCCCGCGTGACAGGGCGTCCGCCTCGCGGGGAGCGCACATCATCGGTGTCACGCACGCCACTTGGGGGTTCACCGACAGCCCGACCGGGATGCACCGCTCGGACAGGACCCTCTCGTAGTCCTCCACCCACTGCTTGGCGTCCTCGGGCTCGACGAAGGCGAAGCTCAGGGCGCCGATTCCCTTCTCGGCGGCGAGCAGGATGGTGTCCCTCCGGCTGCACGCCACCCACAGCGGGGGATGGGGCTTCTGGACCGGCTTGGGCACGACATTGCGTGGGGGCATGGTGACGAACCGGCCCGCGAACCCGCCGAACGGGGTCTCGGTCATGCACCGGACAGCCACCTCGAGTCCCTCCAGCCAGGCCTCGCGCTTGGTCTCCCGGTCGATCCCGAACCCGGCCAGTTCGGCCTCGGAGGACGACTCTCCCGACCCGAATTCGACCCGTCCGCCCGAGACCAGGTCGAGCATGGCGATGCGCTCGGCGATCCGGGCCGGGTGGTTGTAGCCCGGCGCGGTCTGGACCACGCCGTGGCCGATCCGCATTCGTCGGGTGCGCTGGCTGGCTGCCGCCAGGAACACCTCTGGTGCGCTCGAATGCGAGTACTCCTCCAAGAAGTGGTGTTCGACCTCCCAGAGGTACTGGATGCCCAACTGGTCGGCCCGCTCGATCTGGTCGAGCGCGTCGGAGATCAGCCGCTCCTCGCTGGCCTCGTGCCAGGGACGCGGGAGCTGGTGCTCGTAGAAGATCCCGAACTTCAAGTCCGCTCCGTTCAGCCCAACACAGAGGTGTCGACCGGGTCGGCCACCGTGCCGTCATCGAGTCGGATCACCGATCCGAGGGACAGCAGCTCCTCGATGACGTCCCCGGCGTCGCCTCGCCGGGCCAGCGCGTCCTCGACCTCCCGCATGATGAAGTTGATGTTCTCCTTGCGCCGGAGGAGGAGCGAATCGCTCAGGGCCCGCTCCCAGAGCAGGCTGACCATCTCCGAGCCCGGGTGCGTCCGGCCGCCGCTGCCGACCCAGGTCCGGTCTCGCATCTCGGACAGCGCCGTCCGCAGCCAGGCAACGTGGGGAGTCTCATCGGAGCGGATGTAGGAGACCAACCGGGCGGCCGACCCGTCTCCGGCCACCAGCTCGGTATCGCCCAGCACGGCCTCGGCCCACCGGAACCCGTGGAAGGCGGAGATCTCGATCAACAACAGGCCGATCATCCGGCCGACGACCATCTCAAGGGTGAAGTCGATGTCATCCGGGAGCACCCGCTGGGCCTCGGCCGTCTGGCGCAGCTTCGTCAACTGCGCGGCCGACTTGGGAGAGGGGTCGATTCCCATCCGGGCCAGCATCCGGGCCGTCTGGTCGTCGGTGACCGGGTGCTCGAAGGCGATGTCCCGGGCCACGAACCACATCCGGTCGTGGCCGGCCAGCTCGCCGAACCCGGACTCGTCACGGGCATGGGCTTCGAAGAGCCCGTGGTCGATGTGGGCGATGGCCGTTCCCCGGATGTCCTCTTCGAAGCATCGGCGGAAGTCGGGCACCGGGAGATGCCGGAGCATGCCCCCGAATCCCTCGACGGTGCCGATGCGGGTCAATGCGCTGATCGTCGGTTCGGGGGCGCCCAGGCGGAGGAGGAATTTCGACTGTTCGACGTTGGGAAAGTTCTCGGGCCAGGTCTCGAGCGGCACGTCGATGATGGGCGTGGAGAACTGCTCGACCCGCTGCTGCTCCCAGGCGTCGATGGCCGGCCACCGGTTCTTCGTACGGGGCGAGACGTACCGTCCACTGGCGTCGAAGCCGCCGTGGCACGCCACGCCACCGGCCACCAATGGCTCCACGATGTCGTGGTCGGCCAGCAACTCGGTTTCGCTGAACTCCGTCTGCAAGGTGGTAATGGAAGACACCCCCTGGGACGTGACCGGCACCCTGCCGACGAGGGCCAGTCTAGGGGACCGACCGGCCGTCGACCGCTCGCCGGCCCTCACCGGCCCCCGGGCCGCCCGGCCCGCTACGGTGGCCCACCATGCCGACCCTGGTCGACCGGTCACACACCGTGGGCCTCCTGCGCAACGAGTTCGCGGCCCTCTCGGCGCTGTGCTCGGCCCTTTCCGATGAACAGTGGGAGGTCCCGACATGCCTGCCCGGGTGGACGGTGCGCGACGTGCTCAGCCACGTCATCGGGACCGAGTCCATGCTGGCGGGAGAGCCGGCTCCCTCGGTCGACATCTCCCGTCTCGATCACATGCGGAATCCGATCGCCGAGGCCAACGAGGTCTGGGTCGAGTCCATGCGCCCACTGGGCGGCGCGGAGATGCTGGCCCGCTTCGACGCGGTCGTCGGGCGCCGCCTGGATGCCCTCGACGGGATGTCCCAGTCCGACTTCGATGCACCCTCGTGGACCCCCGCCGGTCGCGACGAGACGTACGGGCGGTTCATGAGGATCAGGCACTACGACTGCTTCATGCACGAGCACGACATCCGCTATGCCCTGGGCGGGCCCCCGAGGGCGGATCCGGACGATTTGCGCTCCGTGCTGGACGAAGTGGCCACCGGCCTCGGCTACATCGTGGGCCGCAAGGCGGCGATGCCGGAAGGGTCCCGGGTGCGGATCGACCTGACCGGGCCGATCGAAGCCACCTTCCTGGTCCAGGTCGACGGCAGGGCCGCCGTCGTGGAGTCGTTCGGCCGGGATCCCACCGTCCGCATCGGGATGCCGGTCATGTTGTTCACCAGGCTCACCGGCGGTCGCCACGATGCGGGCACCGGAGCGCAGCAAGACATCAGCATCACCGGCGATCGAGATCTGGCCCGCAAGCTGGTGGACAACCTGGCCTTCACCATCTGACGGCGATGGCGTCCTCGGGGATCGCCGCCGGCTGTCAGCTCATCCGGCCGGAGGGCCCTCGTCGGCCAGGGCGGCGAGGGCGGGGCCGGTCAGCCGGCAGACGGTCCACTCGTCCATCTGTTCGGCGCCGAGCGAGCGGTAGAACCGCAGGGCTGCTTCATTCCAGTCCAGCACCGACCACTCGACCCGGCTGTAGCCCGACCGGTGGGCGATCGAGGCCAGCTCGGCGATCAGGGACCGGCCGATTCCCCGTCCGCGGGCCTCGGGGCGGACGTAGAGGTCCTCGAGGTAGAGGCCGTTGCGGCCCGTCCAGGTGGAGAAGTTGAGGAACCAGATGGCCATGCCGAGGATGTCCCCTCCCTCTCCGGCGACGTGGGCGAAGACGGTGGGGGAGTCGCCGAAGAGCGCGGCGTGCAGCAGGCCCCGATCGATCCTCACCGAGTCCGGCGACTGCTCGAACCGGGCGAGATCGTGGATCAACTGGACGAGGGTGTCCAGATCATCCTCGGCGGCGGTCCTGATCATCGGTGTGCAGGCTACCGAACGTCCGTGTTGCGAAGTTCAGAGTGCCACTCAGGGGATGAGGAGCACCCGCCCGAAGGCCTGCCGGCTTTCGATGTAGGCGTGCGCCTCGCCGGCCTGGTCCAGCCCGAAGCGTCGGTCGATGACCACTCGGAGGGAGCCGGTGGAGATGTCGTCGAGGTGCCCGGCGATCATGGCGTGGGCCCGGGGATCGAGGAACAGTTCGGCACCGAGGAAGTAGCCCGTGAGGGTCTGGTTGTTGGGGCGCATAGTCGAGATGTCGAGCGCGGGTGCGAACTCCCTCCCCGCGTCGCCGA
>DATBOO010000126.1:0-30141 GCA_036553725.1 Acidimicrobiales bacterium
ACGGCGTCGCAATGGCCCGGCATCAACGGGGCTGTTCACTACGACGAAGGGCTGCTCGTCGGCTATCGCTCCTACAACACGCGGAAGTTCGCACCGCTGTTCCCGTTCGGGTTCGGCCTTTCGTACACGAACTTCTCGTTCGGACACCTCACGGTCACCCCCACTACCTCCGGCGGCAACGTCTCAGTTACTGCCGTGGTGACCAATACCGGGCATCGCTCCGGAGCCGATGTCGCCCAGCTGTATCTGTCGGAGCCGGCCCAGGACGGAGAGCCTCCCCAACAGCTCAAGGGGTTCGATCGGGTCGACCTCGCGCCGGGCCAGTCGGCCACGGTCCATTTCTCCCTGGACGGCACCGAGCTTTCGCACTGGAGCGCCCGCGCGAACCGATGGGTTGCCTCCGCTGGTGACTACCAGGTCCGGGTCGGTGACTCCTCGGCCGCTCTGCCGCTCTCGGGTCGGTTCCTCCTGACCCGGTCCCTGAACAGGGCTCCGACGGCGCCGCTGACCCCCAACCCCGTGCCCCCACCCCAGACCTCAGCTCGGCAACAGTGTGGCTTCGATGTGGGGGCCCCGATCGGGAACGGTGACCTGAGCACACCGGTCACACCCTGAGTCCGAGGCTGCGGCAACGCCAAGTCCACCACCCCGATTGGTACGCGCCGTAGGGTGGCACCCCCTGGGGTACTCGGTCCCGATAGGTCGGGGAACGTCCGACGCCCAACGAGCGAGGAGCAACGACCGGTCGTATGACCAGCCCCCAACGCCCTTTCCGAGGACGCACCCTCATGGTCGGACTCCTCGTCGTCGTCTCTGTTGCAGGATCCGTCCTCGTCGGCGCGCACGCTGCCGACAGCGCGCCTGCGCCATCGGGCGGCGCGGCGGCCCGCTGCCCGTGGGTGTCCCAGTCCCGTCAGGGAAGGGGGACCCCAGCGTCACTGGCCGCCGAGGTCCTCGCCCGGATGACACTCGATCAGAAGGCGTCCTTCGTCGTCCTGCGGACGCAGCCGCCCCTCGAGAACACCAACCTCGGGATCCCCTCGCTGTGCATCCCGCCGCTGACTCTGACCGACGGGCCGAATGGAATCGGCTACAACATGCTAGGCGTGACACAGCCGCCTTCCGCCATCGGAGTGGCCGCTACCTTCGATCCGTCGGTGGCGCGTGCCACAGGCGTGCTCATGGGCCAGGAGGCACGCTCGAAGGGAATCGACGCCGCGCAGGGGCCCGAGCTCAACCTTGCCCGCGTGCCCGAGGCCGGCCGCATCTTCGAGGCATTCGGCGAGGACCCGATGCTGACCGGCGCCATGGGCGTCGCCAGCGTGGAGGGAATCCAGTCCACCGGGACCATGGCGAACCTCAAACACATCACCGCATACTCGCAAGAGACGGCGCGCCACATCCTCGACCAGCAGGTCTCCGCCCGGGCGCTGGCCGAATTGTACAACCCGCCGTACGAGGAAGCCGTGCAGCAGTCCGACGTTGCGTCCATCATGTGCTCGTACGGCTCGGTCAACTCCGTCAACGACTGCTCCGACCCGACCGTGTACGCCGACCTCGCATCGTGGGGGTTCACCGGATTCGTCCGGTCCGATCTGGGTGCAGTGCCGAATGGGGGCACGGCCTCGGCCTTCCGGGCCGGCATGGCCCTGATCAAGCCGGGCTCGCCGGCCGCCCTGGTCCGATTGGTCCGGTCCGGCGCCATCGGGGTCGCCGATCTCGACCGGGCGGTCACCGAGACGCTCACCACGATGTTCGGGTACGGGCTCATGGTCCACCCAGTCCGAGGGAGACCGTCGGCCAACGCCATCACCCCGGCGCACACCCGCACGGCGCTCACCGGGGCCGAGTCCTCCCTGGTGCTCCTGAAGAACTCCGGTGCGGTGCTCCCGCTGGCGCGCGGGATCAGGTCGATCGCGGTGATCGGTTCCGGAGCGACCCACCCGATCACCGCCGGTGACGGCAGCTCGGCGGTGGTGGCGCCGTTCGTGTCGACACCTCTCGCCGCCCTCCAGCCCGCGCTCGGGCGCTCGACCACGATCCGATACGCCCAGGGGGGACTGCGCTCCGTCCCGCTCCACTCCATTACCACCGGTCACGTCTTCTCCAGGCGCTACTTCGACACGGACGAGCCGCGGCTGCGCGCCGACCCGGTGGAGTCGGGCAAGGGGGACCTCCCCGTCGTCGAGTCCCAAAACGTGACCCCCGCGGCGGCGACCGCCACGACCCCCGGAACCGGGAAGGACTGGAGTTCGTGGAGCGAGACGATCACCCCCCGCTCGACGGGGATCTACCGGATCGGACTCCACGAAGTCGGTGACACCTGGCTGACCATGAACGGAGCCCCGGTGTTGTCCTCACCGGGCCTCCACACTCCGACACTGCTGTCCACCGCCGTCTCCCTCCGGGCTGGGGTGCACTACACGTTCGCCATCCACTGGTTCGCGGTCGACGATTATCCCGCTCCCGCGTTCGGAATTGCCGACGAGACGGCGCAATTCAATGCGGCCGTGGCCGCAGCTCGCCGGACCTCGGTCGCAGTTGTCTTCACCGGTGAGCTTCAGAGGGAGGGGTCCGACCGCTCCCTCGCGCTCCCGGGCGACGCCGACCAGCTGATCGCGGCCGTGGCCGCCGTCAACCCCCACACCGTGGTCGTCGTCAACAGCGGCGGCCCGGTTCTCATGCCGTGGCTGCCCCAGGTGGCGGGCGTAGTCGAGGCCTGGTACCCGGGCGAGGAGGACGGCAAGGCGGTAGCGGCGGTCCTGACCGGTCGGGTCGACCCCTCGGGGCGGCTGCCGATCACGTTCCCAGCGTCGCCCACGGCCCAGCCCGCATCCACTGTCGCCGAGTTCCCCGGGATCGACGCAGCGGTGAGCTTCGGGTCGGGCCTCGACATCGGTTACCGGTGGTATCAGGCCAACGGCGTCACCCCGCTGTTCCCGTTCGGCTTCGGACTCGACTACACCACGTTTGCGCTCTCAGACGCACAGATCGCCCCGTTGCCGGGAGGGGGCTATGCGGTGCAGGTCGACGTGACCAACACCGGCGCCCGGTCCGGAGCCGACGTCATCCAGGCCTACGTGTCCGATCCGCTCGGACTCGGCGAGCCCCCGGAGCAGCTCCGCGCCTTCACCAAGCTCGTCGTGGCACCCGGAGCCACCACCCGTACCACACTCGTGCTGCCGGCTTCGGGTTTCGCCTCCGACGCCGGGGGGACGCCCACCGTCGTGGCCGGCAAATACGTCGTCGGCGTCGGCCAGTCGTCGGCCGATCTACCGATCCAGCTCCCAGTGGAAGTCCCGGCACAGGCGGCTTGAGGTGGCAGCTGTCCCGAGCCTTGGCCCGGGGGACACCTGGATCGGTGTCCTGCCGGCGCCGGGTCGGTAAGGGCGCATCACCCCATTGACAGTGGCGATTGCGCATATGCCCGCAGTCCGCCCCTCGGGCGCGAGCGGCATCCCGCCTACAGTTCGGGTGTGGCTACCTTCGTCTTCAGGCTCCAAGCGCCTCGCCCGAACTTCGCCCTCGACATGACCGAGGAGGAGCGGGAGATCATGACCCGTCACGCCGCCTACTGGCGGCCGCTGATCGACTCCGGTCAGATGGTGATCTTCGGCCCTGTGCTCGACGGGGGCGGCTCCTGGGGTCTCGGCGTGGTGGAGTCCGACGACGAGGAGGGGTTGCGCGCCTTCGCGGCGAGCGATCCCGTCGTAACAACCAAGACGGCCCGTATCGAGTTCGGCAAGATGCTCGCCGGATTCGTCCGGCCAGCGCCGACCGTCGGGTAATTGGGCCTTGGCAGCCGGTCCTCTTTGCTCCGCCAGCAGCCCAGAGGGCATGGGAGCCGATGGGCTGAGATCATGAGTGAACTGGTGGGGCAGGCAGGGATCGAACCTGCGACCGAGGGATTATGAGTCCCCTGCTCTGACCACTGAGCTACTGCCCCTGGTCCCGCGTTCAGCACGCACGCCGGGAATGCCTAGCGACGCTCGCCCGGCAGGCCGGAGAGCGCCGCTCGAAGGGCCGGCGCCAGGAGGTCGAGCGAGGTCGCCAGGTCATCGTGAGATGGGATCGTACAGCTCCCGACCCCCGGCAGGCACGAGGCCCGGGGCCGATGGTGTCCTTGGGCGCGCCCGCCCAGGTATGGTTCCGACCGGTCCGCACGGGTCGGCAACGGTTCGGTGGCCACCCCCCGGGTGCCACTCCGGGCCACATCCCGCAGCCGGTGCCCGGGTCGCCTGACCGGAACAGAACCCTCTACTAGAGGTTGCGCTGACAAGCTCCGGACCTGGAATCAGTTGACGAGGAACCTCCCTGACGCAAGGATCATGGGATGAGCAGGAGGCAGAAGGGGGAAAGTCTCAAGTTCCAGGTCAACGATCTGGAACGGCGCCTGTCGCTGACTTTCGCCACCCTGGAGGAGTTGGCGGAGGCGCTGGCTCTGGAGGGTGAGGCCCGCGAGCGAATCGGCGATCTCTACCGGCGCGCCCGGAGCCAGATGGAACCCATCGCCCTCGAGGTCGAGAGCATGGCGAAGACCTTCTGGTTCGGGAACAACACCCTGAAGGCCTCAGCCGACGTGGCCCTCCGGGGGACGATGGTGTCCATCTTCATGGGCGCCCAGATCGTGGCCATCGACCTGACGCTTGACGCCATGGCCCTCGTCGGTGCGGTCGACGAGCCCGACCAGGACTTCTTTTGGGCGACCATTGACACCTGTTGCAGTGTCTATGGGTACCATCAGTCGATGGTCGATGCGGCCATGCATGCCGACCTCGAGGGACTCACCGAGATGAGACTGCTCTTCGGTGCCGACACCGACGGAACCTCGGCAACCTTCAGCAGCCTGGTCGACCAATTCAGGCAGGTGAAGAAGCAGGTGTTGGCCGGGTCCTGAGTTCCGGAGCGTCATCCGGTCGACCCGTCGGACCCACTCGAGAACTCCCGGCCAAGCGGGTGGCACGGCTCATCCGTGGTGGGGAGGCTGTTCGCTTCGCTGACGATCAGACCAGCACCGGTCGCACGCCTCGCAGAAGTGCGGCCCGCCCGAACCGGACCGTTCCGTGGGCACATGCGACCCGGCGTGGCCGCAGAGCGTGCATTTCGTCGTTGTCGCCTGCGTCACTCAGCATCCTCCTTGCCGCTACCGGCGAATCCCGAACCTAGCGGTTGACCTACTCGGCCCCGTCCCCTGTGTCCGATTGGCTCCGCTTCACTCCTTTCACCTGGTCTTTTCCCGATGTCTTCGGCGCACGCCGACGGCCGGCGGCCTCGTGAGGCCCGGGCCGGGCCGATACGCCCAAGTCCAAAAGGCGCCGGACGAGTTCGAGATGGGGATGTCGAAGCGCCCCCAATGGAAGTGTCGAGCGACCAGGGGACCGGTGGTCGCACAGGGCCCGGTCGCCCCCTCCGGGTCTACCTCCCGGGTCGACACCTCGAGCCTTCTTGGAATGGTGAACTCCCATTGGATGCTTCAGTCGGCTCTACTATCGCGGCACGACCCATCCGGTGCGCGCCACTTGCCGTTCAAACTCGCCGGGACAACGGCAGGCCCGATGCTTTCGGCCGGGCCCGAGGGATCGGCCTGGGCCGCTGGTGCATCGGGGAACCCGTGGTCGGTGTCCCACTGCACCGTTCGCGCTGGCGCGGTTCAGAGTTCCGCCCGGTCCGCGGGCCGTTCCGGCCCCGGTAGCGCCCTTCCGGCCTACGAGGTTCGTTGCAGGAGGAAGACCCGGGCCCTTCGGGCCTGCTCGATTCGATCCATGAGATTGGTTCCGACCTTGTCAGCCAGATTGCGATTTCCGATCCACTCGCCCCCCGGGGCCTCCCGGGCGACGACCTGCATGATCGCCCACATGCCACGGCTGGCCGCGATCAGTTCGACGAAGTAGGTGCCGAACTTGGCGTCGGGGCAACGGTGAGCCTCCAGCCATGACTCCGCGTGGCTCACTGCGGCATCGAGCTGATCGCACAACGACGACACCACTACTGCGGGTCGTTCCGATCTCGAGATGAGCATGTCCTCGGCGGCGATCAGAGCGGTGACGATCGGCCGCGCCTCCGTGCGCCATTGCCGCAAGTTCATCGATCGGCGGCGTCTCACCCCGATCGCCCCGGGTCCCCATCCCATGGGTGCATTCTGACCACCGATGATCGAGCCCGCCCAGATTCGCGCGCTGAGCAGCGAAGCAGGCACGCGCCGTGGTTCCAAATTCGGCATCGTTCCGGGAGCCATAAAGCAGGCGTGAAGTCCCGCGAAATCCAGGAAGTCGACTCGTCTAGGGTGCGAAACTGATGGGGATCCTGACCGATGCCGCCGGATCCGTCGAGCTGGCATTGTTGACCACGATCACACACCCGGGGTGGGCCGAATCGCAGGTACCCGTGCCCACCGCCCCCCGGACGACCTGGAGTTGGACCGACCCATGCCCGCTGGGATCGGGGGTGAGGATCTTGGCACCGGAGAAGTTGCATGCCGACGAGCTGTTCGACTGCACGACGCTCGAGGTGCACTGGAGGATGTTGACCACCGCCCCGGGGGAATACCCGCTCCACTGCACCGTCACCTTCTGGCCGTCGACGAGGTTGGCGGTAGGAGTCGCCGAGGCGCGGAGGTAGAGCTTCGGCGCCGGAGCAACCGGGATCGTGACGGTCGAGCCGACCTTCGGAGCAAAACGCACCGCCGTGACCCCACCCTGACCGTCGGCGGAAATGCGGGTGACGGCCGCGTGGTCGCCACCGAGGTAGGCGGCGAAGAAGTCGGTGGTTGTCCGCAAGACACTCGAAGCCGACGATGTCGACAGACCGGCTGCGGATCCGTGGCCGCCGTGGTCGATGGTGAGCAGACCCTTGGGTCCCCGCGCGGCATTGAACATTCCGACGGCCAAGGAGTACGGAAGTAGCTCGTCGGCCGTGCCGTGCACGAAGAGGATGGGTGGAGCGCTCGGCATGTCGTAGGTCCCCCCGGAGAAGGGAACCGCATCGCCCGCCATCACCACCGCCGCCTTCACCCGTGGATCCCGACAGCACGTGTTGGCGACGAGCCCCAGCGTGGTGATCGCTCCGTTGGAGTGACCGGCGGCCCCGATCTCCTGCGGGTCGACCAGCCCGCTGAGGCCGTTGCCCGTGCGGGCCGAGGCCTGCAACACCGAGTCGATGACGAAGCTCATGTCTCCCGGCTGGTTGACGACGTCGCCGGCGTCGGGACCACCCGGGGTGTGGTCACTGGTGAGGGGGAACTGCGGTGCGGCCACCACGAAGCCCGCCGCCGACCAGTGGCTGAGCAGCTTCTCGTACTGGAGCGGCTCGGATCCGAGTCCGTGCGCGAACACGATGAGCGGGTAGTGCCCCTGTCCGCGGCCTGGTATGGCCCCGGGTCGAGGTGGTTGCGACGAGGGAGACCCGAGGGCCGGGTACCAGATCGTGGTCACCAAGGTGCGGGTTGGCTCCGACGGATCGGGACCCCACGCGACCGTGGCCCGCTGGGTGTCGACGAACGTCTCGGTCAGGATGCCGACCGCGTGCTTGCCCGGTGCCACCGCATTGGTTGCCCTGGCCGAATCGCCCGAGCAACCCGACGCCAGCAGGCCGACACCGACCACGACTGCCACCGTGAGCCGCCGCTTCTTCACCGCGAGAGTCTCCGGGGTGGTCTGGGTCCTGTCAAATGTGGCCACCGACATGGACGGAGCGAAGGTCGGCGGCTCACTCGTGCACCGACACCGTCAAGGGAGCCCGTCACTCATCGCTCCGCGGTACCGTGCGTGGATGCGATTTCGACGATCCCGCTCCCGAAGTATCGCTCCCTTCCTTCCGGCGGGCTCCGAGAGGTCGGACAAGCAATATGCCGAGTGGCTCGACGTTCATTCCTGGGACCCATCCCGGTACACCGATCTGACCATCGAAAGCGCTCTCACCCCGGCAGAGTGGTTAGAGCCTCTGCTCGTTCCGGGCTCATTTGAAGTGTGGATGACGGCGCCCCAGGGCTATGAGGCGTACGCCCGAATCTTCTTCCCGTTCGTCCGGTCTGGCCGCGACGCTAACGGCAGATGGTTCGAGGAGCACATTCGCTGGACCGATCTGGCAAATCAGAACGGGAAGGCGGTCCACGCCCTGATGGAACAGGAAACAATTGTCGGGAGCAAGGACGACGTGATCGAAGGAGAACGGTGCTCCTCCATGTTGAGCCCTGAGCAGATTGAGACGATGATGCCGATCTTCGCCCGGCACACCTCCTCGGCTACTGGGTGGTTTCTGCTCTGGGAGGGCTTCGGAGACCTGAACGATCAGGTGTTCAATCCGCATGTGCCGAAGATCAACCACACGATGCGAGCCTTCTACCTGCTGCGGGGACCGCTCAACTCATACGCCCAGTTCTCAAATGATCCGAGCTACTGGTGGCCCGACGATCGAGCCTGGTGCCTGTGCACCGACACCGATTTTGCGTGGAGCTATTTGGCTGCGAGTAGGGCATGTATCGACGAGGTGCTCGCCGAACCTGTCCTGGATGCGGTAGAGACCGAACCCGGGAATCCCGCCCGATCCGGCATGGACACTATCAATGACCCCGAATCCATCGTCCCTCGATCACGGTAGTCCGATGGATGCATCCGGCAGTGCGGCCCCACCCGCCGGCGTCCAACTCCTTCCCCATCTTTGAGAAAAGCGCCCACGTATGCATGGGCGCAGCCCATCGCGCAAATTAGGGAAAGCTCCGGGGGAGAGACTCGAACTCTCAACCTAGCGGTTAACAGCCGCTCGCTCTGCCGATTGAGCTACCCCGGAAAGGTCGTACCGCGGCCGATTGTGCTGCGGCGTGCCTGAGGACACTAGCCGGTGCCCGACGGCCCCCGGGGCATCGATGATGCACGGGTCCTCGACTCCGGGCACAATGGGCCGGTGAGGTTTCGAATCGCTACGGCCGCCGCCTTCTGTCTCGGATACGTGCTTGGCTCCCGTGCCGGCCGGGAGCGCTACCTTCAGATCGTGCGGGTGGCCCGGGGGTTCGGCCGCTCGGCGCCGGTGGCGGCGACGGCCACACTGGCGGCGGACAAGGGCAGGGCGGCCGCCACCCTGGGTGCCGAGCGGATGAAGGATGCCATCGGCGTCCGACTGGGGTGGCGGGACGCCGACCAGGCGACCGAAGCCATCACCTTGGACCTGGCCGAGGACCTGGCCACCGCCCTCAGCATTCGGCACCGCCAGATGACGCCGGCCACCCGGGCGCAATGGCCGGCCACCAAGGAACGGGCCGGGTTCCGAGCCAGGGCTCAGGCCTCGTCGAGGTAGTCCCGCAGCAGCTGGGCCGACTCGGGGCGTCGCAGCTTGGCCAGGGTCTTCGCCTCGATCTGCCTGATCCGCTCGCGAGTGACCCCGAAGGCCTTCCCCACCTCCTCCAGGGTGCGGATCTTGCCGTCCTCCAACCCGAATCGGAGGCGAACCACATCCTGCTCCCGGGGTGACAGGTGTCCGAGCGCCTCGCGTACGGCGTCGTCGAGCATCGTCCGTGCCGCCGCGTCGTCGGGTACCACCGCCTCGCGGTCCTCGATCAGGTCGGAGAGGCTGAAGTCGTCCTCGTCCCCCATCGGCTGTTCGAGCGAGACGGTGTCCTGGTTGATCCGCTGGATCTCGCGCACCCGCTCGATGGAGAAGTCGACCCGACCCGCCACCTCCTCGGCGTTCGGTTCGCGTCCCAACTCCTGCAACAGCTGGCGTTGCGCCCACACCACCTTGTTGATCGTCTCGACCATGTGCACCGGAATGCGGATGGTCCGGGCCTGATCGGCGATGGCCCGGGTGATGGCCTGGCGGATCCACCACGTGGCGTAGGTGGAGAACTTGAACCCCTTGGTATGGTCGAATTTCTCCACCGCCCGCATCAGGCCGAGGTTGCCCTCCTGGATGAGATCGAGGAAGGCCATGCCCCGGTTCCGGTAGCGCTTGGCGATCGAGACCACCAGCCGGAGGTTTGCTTCGATCAACGCCTCCTTGGCCGACTGCCCCCTCCGGGCCAGAACGCGATCGGCGGCGCGGTCGGGGTAGGCCTCGCCGCTGCCACCCTCGAATGCAGCCAGCCGCTCGGCGGCCTCGCCTCCGGCCACGATCCGCTCTGCCAGCTCCACCTCGAGAGCGGCGTCCAGCAGCTTCACCTTGCCGATCTCCTTGAGGTACATGTGCACCGGGTCCGCAGCGGATCCCCGGAACCCGTCCCCCTCGGCGTACCTGTCCCCCGCCGGCGATCCTTGCGGCGCCCGCTGCCTCTTGACCGGGGTGCGGGCCGGGGCCGCGGTCCCCGCCTGGCGGGCCCCGGCTCCCGACGTGCTCCGGCGGGCCGGCGACCAACTGTTCTCCAGGGCCACGATCCGGGCCGGCGGCAGACCGTCGGAGGGCACCGGCACCGGGACGTCGGCGGAGTCGGGAAGGACGGGGAACTCCTCGCCGCGGTGATCGGTGAGTTTGTCGACCACCGGACCGGTCATCGGCACGATGGTCGTCTCACCGGTGTCATAGGTGAATTTGATTCCGGCCTCTCGTATCCGCTGCACCACATCGGAGATGAGATCGGCATCGAGCTCGACCGACCTGAGCACGATTATCACATCGTCCTGGGTCAGGCAGCCCCGGGCCCGCCCCATCCGGATCAGCGCCTCGAATTCTTCCGCGGGCACCACGTCCAGCACCCCGCCGGCGCCGGTGAACGATGGCGTCGACGGACGCGTCGCACCACCGTCATCAACCTCGGGGCTGACCAGAGCAAGGGGCGACCCTTGATCGGCCATCACGCCTCCGGCTCCGCTCCGCTCGTCTGGGCTCTCGATACAAGCCAGGCTACCAAGCTGGCCGTCGCCGCGACCGAGGCCTTCGGATCGTCCAGCTCCTGGACCCAACCGGCCACGTTCGCCGCCTCCTGCACGGCCTCCGGGGAGGTCCTGGCCTCGCCGGTGATCACCTTCAGTTCCTGGCGCGACGCGTCCCGGACCAATTGAAGGACCACTTCATCGGGCTCGCCCACCGGCTCCTCGACCGTCAGACGCACCAGCAGCGCCCGGACCGCGGGCGGCGCGCCATCGATGACCTGGTGGAGGTCTTCCGCGTCGGTGTCGACGAGGGCCTCGAACGTTGCCCGCTGCAATTCGTCACGGAAGAGCGCCGCCTCGAGTCGCTCCCCCACATCCTCGGGACGGTGGATGGCCAGCCGGAGGGCCTCGAGGCCGGGCCTGAACTCGCGGGCTGTGCCCCGGCCCGCATCCGGACCGAGCCCCGCGCCCTCGAATCCGTCGGCGTCCCAACCGGCGTCATCGTCCGGTTCGCGGACCCACGGCTCACCGGGTCCCGGGGCGGGCGGGCCCTCCGTCCTCCGGCCCTGGCCGCCCTTCGCCCCCGTTCGGCCGCCGGGCCCGGACGCCACCGGCGGGCCCTGGCGCCGGAGCTCCTCGAGCCGCTCGCGCAACAGGCCCGGCTCGATGTGGCAACGCTCGGCCACCTGCATCAGGTACTGGTCGCGGACCAGGTTGTCCGGGTGCTCGGCCACCGCCGCCAGTGTGGCGTCGGCCGCCTTGGCCCGTCCCTCCGAGGTGGCCAGCTCTGCGCCGTCGAGAATGCGCTCCACCCGAAAGCGGAGGAACGGCTTGGCATCGACGATTGCGGCCCGCAGGCCCTCCGGGTCGGTCCGGGCCATTTCCCCGGGATCGGAGCCGGGGGGAAGGGCGGCCACCGCCACGTCGACTTCCAGACGACGCTCCCATTCGTAGAACCGACCGGCCGCGGACTGTCCCGCCCCGTCTGCGTCGAAGGCCAGCACCACCCGCGATGCGAAGTTGCGCAGCAGTTTCACGTGCTCCTCGGCCAGGGCGGTTCCACAGGTAGCCACGGCGCGCTCCACTCCGGCCTCGAACAACCCGATGACGTCGGTGTACCCCTCGCACACCACCACCTCGCCGGACTTGATGATCTCCTCCTTGGCCCAGTTGAGCGCATAGAGGGTGCGTCGCTTGGAGTAGATCGGAGTCTCCGTCGAATTCTTGTACTTGGCCGGGTCCGGGCTCCCCGGGAGGACCCGTCCCCCGAGAGCGACCGGATGGCCCGACGGATCGCAGATGGGGAAGAGGATCCTCCCCCGGAAGGCGTCCTGGAGCCGGCCCCGCCGATTGACGAATCCCAGGCCGGCCCCGACGGCGACGGCCTCGCTGAGGCCGATCCCCGTGCACAGCGCGTCCCACCCCTCGGGGGCCCAACCCAGCCGGAACCGCCGGACTACGGCGCCGTCGTACCCCCGGCTCCGCAGGTAGTCGCGGGCCTGGCCGGCGTCGGCGCCGGTCAGCAGGCGTTGGTGGTACCAACCGGTGGCCCGTTCCATGGCGTCCAGAAAGACCTTCCGGCGCTGGCTGTCGCGCCCGGTGGCGGCGTCCTCGTGGATGGTGATGCCGGCCTTGTCGGCCAGGCGGCGCACGGCATCGACGAAGTCGAGATGCTCGATGGCCCGGACGAAGGTGATGGCATCACCCTTGGCCAGGCAGCCGAAGCAGTAGTAGAAGCCCTCGTCGGCGTTGACGCTGAACGACGGGGTCTTCTCGCCGTGGAAGGGGCAAAGGCCGACCCATCGGCGTCCCTGCCGCTTCAGTGCCGCGTGCTCCCCGATCAGGGCGACGATGTCAGTAGCCGTCCGGACCCGGGCGACGTCCTCATCGGGGATGCCCATGGATGTTGACGGTACCGCGTCGATGCGCGTCACCGTCCGCCGGTGGTCCTCCCGCCGGGCGGTGCTACCGCTTGCGCTTGACTTGGGCCCGGCCCGCCGGTGCGGAGGCCCCCGCCGGCTTGGACCTGGGCCCCGGGCCGGCGGGGTTCGGGGCCGGGGAGATTTCGGCCAGGACGGCCTGGGCTGCGGCCAGCCTGGCGATGGGGACCCGAAAGGGCGAGCAGCTCACGTAGTCCAGTCCGGCCCGGGCAAAGGTGACAATCGACTCGGGGTCGCCCCCATGCTCGCCGCACACGCCGATCTTGAGCGACGGGTTGGTCGACCGGCCCCGCTCGACCCCCACCCGGACCAGTTCGCCGACGCCGTCGGGGTCGACCACCTCGAAGGGATTCCGCTTCAGCAGGCCCTGCTCGAGATAGGCCGACATCATCCGGCCCTCGACGTCGTCCCGGCTGAAGCCGAAGGTCATCTGGGTGAGGTCGTTGGTGCCGAAGGAGAAGAAGTCGGCCACCTCGGCGATCTCGCCGGCGAGGAGCGCGGCCCGCGGGGTCTCGATCATCGTGCCGATCAGCACCTCCAGCGATCCGGCCCCGGCACGGGTTCCCTTGGCGCCCCGGGACCCGGGCGGCGGGGTGGCTGCGGCCAGGACGGCGGCCATCGCCTCTTCGACCCACCACCGGGCCAGGGCCAGCTCCTCTCGAGAGACGGTGAGGGGGATCATGACCTCCACCACTGGATGGCCACCGGCGGCGACCCGGTCGAGGGCCGCCTCCATGAGGGCGCGCACCTGCATGGCGTAGAGCCCCGGCTTGATCACGCCGAGCCGCACCCCCCGGGTGCCGAGCATCGGGTTGTACTCGTGCCAGGCCAGCGCCGCCCGGTAGAGCTCCTCCTCGACCGGGGTCAGCCCGACGGTCGCCCTCTTGACGGCGAGGTCCTCGGTCTTCGGGAGGAACTCGTGCAGCGGGGGGTCGAGCAGCCTGATGGTCACTGGCAGGCCGTCCATGGCCTCGAGGATCTCCTCGAAGTCCGACCGCTGGACCGTCCGCAACGCCTCCAGCGCCCGCTCCTCCTCTTCGGGGCTCGAGGCCAGGATCATCTGCTGCACGATGGGCAGACGGTCCTCGGCGAGGAACATGTGCTCGGTGCGGCACAGGCCGATCCCCTCGGCCCCGTGCCGGCGGGCGTTGGTCGCATCCGGCCCGTTGTCCGCATTGGCCCGCACCCCGAGACGGCCGGCCCTGATCTCGTCGGCCCAGCCCAGGACCGTCTCGAACTCGGGGGGCGTCTCCCCCTCGGTCACTTCGACCTGGCCGAGCATGACCGTCCCGTTGGTCCCGTCCACCGAGATCCAGTCCCCCTCGCTGACCACGGTGTCCCCCACGGAGAACGACGAGGCGGCGATGCGTACCGCCTCCGCCCCCACGACCGCGGGCTTACCCCAGCCCCGCGCCACCACCGCGGCATGGCTGACCAGCCCGCCCCGGGCGGTGAGGATGCCCTCGGCGGCCAGCATCCCGTGGACGTCCTCGGGTGACGTCTCGCTGCGGACCAGCACCACCCGTTCACCCCGCTCGGCCGCGGCCTGCGCGTCGTCGGCGGTCAGGTAGACCCGGCCCACGGCCGCGCCCGGTGAGGCGCCCAGGCCGCGGGTGAGGACGGTGTGGCCCGATCCCGAGAACTGGGGGTGGAGGACCTGCTCGAGATGGTCGCCGGTGATCCGCTCGACCGCCTCGGACCTGGTCAGGCGGATGGCCTTCTCCGCCACCATGTCGACGGCCATCCGCAGCGCGGCCCGGCCCGTCCGCTTTCCCACCCGGGTCTGGAGCATCCACAGTTTGCCCTGCTCGATGGTGAACTCGGTGTCGCACATGTCCCGGTAGTGGGCTTCGAGGCGGGCGAAGATGGAGAGGAGCTCCTTGTGGATCTTCGGGAACTCCTGCTCGAGGGCCGACAAGGGCTCGGTGTTCCGGATGCCGGCAACCACGTCCTCGCCCTGGGCGTTGACCAGGAAGTCCCCGTACTCGCCGACCACGCCCGTCGCCGGGTCGCGGGTGAACCCCACCCCGGTCCCGGAGCTGTCGTCGCGGTTGCCGAACACCATGGCCTGCACGTTGACGGCGGTGCCGAGGTCGTGGGCGATGCGCTCCCGCACCCGGTAGGCGACGGCCCGGGGACCGTTCCACGACGCGAAGACGGCCTCGATGGCCCCGCGCAACTGCTCGTCCGGATCCTGGGGGAACGGCTTGCCGGTGTGGCGCTCGACGATCTGCTGGTAGGCGTCGACCAGGTAGCGCAGGAGCTCGACGGGGACCCCGGCGTCGGAGGAGGTGCCGGCCAGCTCCTTGGCCGCGTCGAGCAGCGTGTCGAACTCGTCGCCGGGGATGCCGAGCACGATCCGCCCGTACATGGCCACGAACCGGCGGTAGGAGTCGAAGGCGAACCGCTCGTCGTCGGTCTGCTTGGCCAGGCCCTCGACCGACTGGTCGTTGAGGCCCAGGTTGAGGACGGTGTCCATCATGCCCGGCATCGAGAACTTGGCCCCCGATCGCACCGACACGAGCAACGGGTCGGCCGGGTCGCCGATGCGCTTGCCCATCCTCTTCTCCAGGCGGGCCCGGGCCCTGGCCACCTCCTTCGTGAGCCCATCGGGCCAGCCCCCATCCATGTAGCTGCGGCAGGCGGTGGTTCCGATGGTGAACCCCGGGGGCACGGGCAGGTCCAGGACCGATGTCATCTCGGCCAGGTTGGCGCCCTTCCCGCCGAGGAGATCCTTCATCTCCATCGGTGGCTTGCGATGGGCATGGTCGAAGTCGTAGACGAATGGCATCGGGACGGGGGCTCCTGGGTGGACTGCAGGTGAGGGACCGGCCGACGGGACGAGCCGGCGCAGGCCATTCAGCCTACCCGGCGGTGGTCGGCGGCCCGAAACCTCAGCCGGTCGCCGGCGGGGCCGGAGCGGTGCCGCTCGGCCGCCCTTCCGACGGGACGATCAGACCGACGAGGACGCCCGGTCGTCCGAGCGCCGGGCGGCGCCCGATGCGCCCCCGGCGAGCCCGAGGGCCTGAGGCCACCACCGGTAGAGGAAGGCGCGCTCCTCGGCCTCGGTGCGCGTCGCCATCGGCTCCCGGCTGAGCAGCGAGATGATCACCCGTGCGGCCAACTCCGAGGCGTCGTCGATCCACGCCTCGAGCCCCGGCGCCAGCTCCACCACCGGGCCCAGGCACAGCTTGGCGTAGTACAGCTCGTCCGCGTTGAGCGGGCCGCTCAGCAACTGGCCCCGGCGGAAGCGCATGGCCAGTGCCGGCTCGGCGCGTATCCCCCGGACGGAGAACAACGTGGCCTCGACCAGGCGTTCCGGGGCCGAGTCGAATTGGCGCGAATGGGCCAGCACCCGCTCCACGAACGAGTCGCTGGCGGCGACGGCCGCCTGGTTGACGATCTCGTCGCGGTTGTGGAAGTAGGCGTAGAGGGTCGGACGGGACACCCCGGCCTCCGACGCGATCATGGCCACGCTGGTCCGGTCGATGCCGTGCCGCTGCACGCAGCGGACGGCCGCGGCCATGATCCGTCGACGGGCGTCGGCCTCGTCGACGGGAGCCTGTCCCGACCACGCGAGGCGCCTCACCAACCACAATTTACTGATTGACACTTTGGTGTCAAACAGATAAAAGAAGGGGATGATCCTCGAAGGCAAGACCGTGGTGGTGACCGGCGTGGGCGGGGGCCTCGGCCGGGAGTGCGCCGCCAGCGCCCTGCGCGACGGGGCCGATGTGGTGCTGGCGGCGCGGACGGCCGAGACGCTGGAGTCCACCGCTGCCGAGCTCGACCCCGGCGGCGAGCGGGTGGCCACCCAGGTCACCGACATCACCGATCCCGACTCCTGTGCCGCCCTGGTCGAGTTGGCCCAGGGCCGCTTCGGGTCGGTGGACGCCCTGATCCAGGTGGCGGCCTACGAGAATGTCTGGGGTGGGCTCTACGATCTCAAGTTCGAGGCCTGGCGCAAGGCCTTCGAGACCAACGTCATCGGCGCTCTGACTGTGATCCGCCCGGTAGCCGCGGCCATGAAGGCGGGGGGCGGGGGCTCGGTGGTGCTGATCGGCTCCCAGTCGATGTTCCAGCCGGCGCTGCCCCAGAGCGGGTATGCCGCTTCGAAGAGCGCCCTGCTCTCGGCCATGTACTACCTGTGCGACGAGCTCGGCCCGGACAACATCCGGTGCAACATGGTCGTCCCGTCGTGGATGTGGGGGCCCAACGTCGAGATGTACGTGACCGGGACGGCCCAGAGCCAGGGTCGCACCACCGAGGAGGTCCTCACCGACATCGTCGGTAAGTTCCCCCTGCGCCGGATGACCGAGGACGGAGAGGTGGCCGATGTGGCCGCCTTCTTCGCCTCCGACCACGCCAAGGCGGTGACCGGCCAGTACCTGCTGGTCAACTCCGGCGAGATGCTCCGATGACCGGCGGGCGCAAGCGGGTGGCGGTCTGGGGAACGGGCTTCGTGGGGAGGATGGTCATCCCCGAGGTGCTCCGCCAGCCCTCCTTCGAGCTGGTGGGGGTCGGGGTGAGCAACCCGGACAAGGTCGGCCGGGACGTGGGGGAGATCTGCGGGATCGGCCCAGCCGGGCTGGCGGCGACTGCCGACCTCGAGGCGCTCATCGCCCTCGGGCCCGACGCCCTCGTCCACTACGGGCCCACCGCCGCCCATGCCGCCGACAACATCGCTCTGATCGGGGCATTCCTGCGCGCCGGGATCGACGTGTGCTCGACGGCGATGACGCCTTGGGTGTGGCCGACGATGGCCCAGAACCCGCCCAACTGGGTCGAGCCGATCACCCAGGCGTGTGAGGCGGGCGGCTCTTCGTGCTTCACCACCGGCATCGACCCCGGCTTCGCCAACGACCTCCTGCCCCTGACCCTCATGGGGCTGTGCGGCGAGGTCCGACAGGTCCGGGCGCTCGAGATCCTCGACTACATCAACTACGAGGGCGACTACGAGGACGAGATGGGCATCGGCCGCCCGCCCGAGTTCACCCCGATGCTCGAGCACACCGGGATCCTGGTGATGTCATGGGGTGGGACGGTGCCGATGATGGCCCACGCGGTGGGCATCGAGCTCGACGAGATCACCAGCACCTGGGAGAAGTGGGCCACCGACAAGCCCATCGAGACGGCCAAGGGCCTGATCAACCCGGGGGAGGTGGCCGCCATCCGGTTCACCATCAACGGCATCTACCGGGGGGAGCCCCGGATCTGCCTCGAGCACGTGAACCGGGTAGGAAAGGACGCGGCTCCCGACTGGCCGCGGGGCAACCAGGACGACGTCTACCGGGTGGTCATCGACGGCTCGCCCTCCATCACCCAGGAGACGGCCTTCCGGTTCACCGACGGGAGCGGCCGCGATGCCGCCGCCGCCGGCTGCCTCGCCACCGGACTGCGCGCCCTCAACGCGGTCCCGGCCGTCAACGACCTCCCCCCCGGGTGGGTCACGGCCCTCGACCTGCCGCTGATCCCCGGTGTGGGAACGATCCGCTAGACACAGGAGCGACCATGACCCCCGATGACCTCGTCGAGATCGAGCTGATCAAACGGTTGAAGTACAAGTACCTGCGGTGCCTCGACCAGAAGGGATGGGACGAGATCGAGACCTGCTTCATCCCCGAGGCCACCGCCCGGTACGGCGGCGGCCTCTACGAGTTCGAGGGCCGCGACGCCATCATGGAGTTCCTCCGCACCTCGATGGGCGCCACCACCATGCTCAGCAGCCATCGGTGCCACCACCCCGAGATCGACCTGGTGGGCCCCGACGAGGCCACCGGGACATGGGCCCTCGAAGACGTGGTCATCCTGACCGACCTCGGGATCAACGTGCAGGGCGCCGCCTTCTACGGCGACCGCTATGTGAAGCGGGGTGGGGACTGGCTGATCGCCCACACCGGCTACCGCCGCTCCTACGAGGAGCTGATGCCCCGGGCCTCGGTCAAGGGCCTGAAGCTGACCGCGGAGTGGTGGGCCACCGAAGGGCGGTCCACCCTCGGGTAGGGCCCGGTCGGACCCGGGTCGGGCCCGGCCGGGGAATCGGGCCGGGTCGGGGGATCAGGCCAGCGTGGCGCCGTCGATCAGCAGGTCGGCGCCGTTCATGTGGGAGCCCTCGTCGGAGGCCACGTAGGCGATGGCGGCGGCGATGTTCTCGGGCGTTCCGAATCCCCCGATCGGTGTGACCCTCCGCAAGAGCTTGGGGTCGGCACCCTCGGGGAGATGGAAGGCGGCCGTGATCGGGGTGTCGATGGCTCCGGGGCTGATGCTGTTCACCCGCAGGCCGGCCGCCGCGTACTCGACGGCCAGGGCCCGGGTCATGGCGAGCACCCCTCCCTTGGAGGCGACATAGGCGGTCGCCCACGGCTGGCCCCGGTGGGCCGCCGTCGAGGCCAGGTTCACGATGTTGCCGCGTGTGGCCAAGAGGTGCGGGAGGGCCGCCCGGCACACCAGGAAGGTGCCGGTGAGGTTGATGGTGATCAGCCGGTTCCACTCGTCCAGGGCCAGCTCGTGGGTGTGCGAGAAGGACAGCACGCCGGCCACGTTGACCACCACGTCCAGCCGGCCGAGCCGCTCGACCGCCCCGTCGACCAAGGACCCGACCCCGGCCTCGGACCCGACGTCACCGACCAGGGTGACGATGGACCCGCCCAGACCTTCGGCGTCGACCGCCAGCTTGTCCAGTTGGTCGGCGTTCACGTCGACGGCCGCGACCGCTGCGCCCTCGGCGGCCAGCCTCACCGCTGTCGCCCGTCCGATACCGGACGCGGCCCCGGTGACAAGGGCCGACTTCCCGCTGAATCGTGATGGAGCCATGCCAGACTGTAGGTGCGATTCGCTCTCCGATCTGCCGGTCACTGCCCGTCGGCCGGCCAGGCCGCGCCCGACCGACGAGCCGGGTCAGGCCCGGTCCACCCGACCGCGCAGCTCGGCCACCAGGTCCTCCACGGGGACCCGGGCCTGTTCGGTGGTGTCCCGGTCCCGGACGGTGACCGCCCGGTCGTCGAGCGAGTCGAAGTCGACGGTCACGCACCAGGGCGTGCCCACCTCGTCCTGGCGTCGGTAGCGCCTTCCGATGGACTGGGTCACGTCGAAGTCGCACATGAAGTGCGGTTGCAGCGACGTCAGCACCTCCCGGGCCAGCGGCGTCAGTGTCTCCTTCTTCGACAGGGGGAGCACGGCGACCTGATACGGGGCCAACCTGGGGTGCAGCCGGAGCACGGTGCGCGGCTCTCCCCCGATCTCGTCCTCGTGGTAGGCGGACAGGAGGAAGGCCATCATGGTCCGGGTGGCGCCGGCGGCGGGCTCGATGACGTAGGGCACATAGCGCTCGCCGCTCGGCTGGTCGAAGTACTCGAGTCGCTCCCCGGATGCCTGGGTGTGGGCCAGCAGGTCGAAATCGGTGCGGTTGGCAATGCCCTCGAGCTCATCCCAGCCCCAGGGGAAGAGGAACTCCACGTCGGCGGTGGCCACCGAGTAGTGCGAGAGCTCGTCGGCCCCGTGGTGCCTCAGCCGCAGCTCGGACTCGTGGATGCCCAGGTCGAGGTACCAGCGGTACCGTTCGTCCAGCCAGTACTGGAACCACCGGTCGGCCTCGGCCGGCGGGACGAAGTACTCCATCTCCATCTGCTCGAACTCCCGGGTGCGGAAGACGAAGTTCTGCGGCGTGATCTCGTTCCGGAAGGACTTCCCCACCTGGGCGATGCCGAAGGGCGGCTTCTTCCGGGTGGTCTGGAGCACGTTGGCGAAGTTGGTGAACATTCCCTGGGCCGTCTCGGGCCGGAGGTAGGCCACCGCCCCCTCGTCCTCGATCGGGCCGGCGTGGGTCTTGAACATGAGGTTGAAGGCCCGGGCTTCGGTGAACTCGGTCGACCCGCAGTTGGGGCACGCGCCCTCGATCCGGTCCTCGCGCCAGCGCTGGTGGCAGTGGCGACAGTCCACCAGAGGATCGGTGAAGTTGGACAGGTGACCCGATGCCTCCCACACGGCCGGAGGCGAAAGGACGGCGGCGTCCAGTCCGACGACGTCGTCGCGTCGTTGCACCATCGCTTCCCACCAGGCGTTCTTCACATTGCGCAACAGGTTGACGCCGGGGGGACCGTAGTCGTAGGTCGAGCGGAAGCCGCCGTAGATCTCCGCCGACTGGAAGACGAAGCCGCGGCGCTTGCACAGCCCGACCACCTTGTCCATGAGGTCGACGGGCGCGTCGGGAGGGTCTTCAGGGCCAGGCATAGCTTGGAATGGTACCGGCTGGCACCCGGGCGCCCGCTCCCACCACCAGCCGGGTGGTGACCGCATTGGCCAGCAGACGCCCCCGCACCGTGAGCACCCACCTGTCCCCCACCGGCTCGACCAACCCGGCCAGATCGGGATCGTCCGCCAGCGCGGCCCGGGGGACGCCGGACCGGGTCCGCAACTGCAGGGCCAGGGCCTCGAACCGCCGCTGCCGGTCGGTGAGGACCTCCTCGCCGGCCCGGGCGGACCTCCCGGCGCCGACCAGTGCCACATAGCGGTCCGGGGTCCGGACGTTCCACCACCGGTGCCCGGCCCGATGGGAGTGGGCCGCCGAGCCGATCCCCCGATAGTCGCCCTGGTCCCAGTACAGACCGTTGTGCCGGCACTCGTGCCCGGGGCGGGCCCAATTGGAGATCTCCTCCCAGCGGTACCCCGCCCGTCGGAGCATCCGGTCGGTGTACTCGTAGCGGGTGGCCTGGACGTCGTCGTCGGGATGGCGGTCCGGGTCGGCCGCCAGCGGGGTCCCGGGCTCCACGGTCAACGAGTAGGCGCTGATGTGGGGAGGTGGCGCCGCCAAGCCGGTCACCTCGTCGAGGCTCCGCTCCCAGTCCGCGTGGGACTCCCCCGCGCCCCCGATGATCAGGTCCATGCTCCACGAATGGAATCCGGCCCCGGCCACCACCGCCGCCGCCGCCCACACCTGTCCGGCGCGGTGACGGCGCCCGAGTCCGTCGAGGACGTGGGGGACCGTCGACTGCACCCCCAGCGAGATGCGGGTCACCCCCCCGGCCCGGTAGGTGGCCATCCGGTCGGCGGACGCGTCCTCGGGATTGCACTCCACGGTGACCTCGGCCCCCTCGGCCCGTGGGATGGCAGCGACGAGCTCGACCAAAAGGCCGGCGTCGAGCCGGGACGGGGTCCCGCCGCCGAAGAAGACCGAGGTGGCCGGCGGCATGCCCTCGTCGGACCGGGCCCGCTCGATTTCGGCCAGGCATGCGGCCACGTACCCGCCCATCAGGTGATCGCGGTCGGTGTAGGTGGCGAAGGCGCAGTAGTCGCAGCGCCACCGGCAGAAGGGGATGTGCACGTAGACGCCGAAGGGGGCGGGAACGACCATGGTGTGCCCGGCCCCGCCGGTCAGGACACCTGGCCGGCGCGCACCGACCGCAGACGCCGGTCGAGGTGGGCCTCCATGGCCTCGGTGGCCAGGGCGGTGACTTCGTCGACCACCGGGGAGGCCGCCTCGGTCAGCACGCCCGCCAGTCCCCCGCCCAAGGTCCGACGCATCAGGGAGAGCCCTCCGGGCGAGACCGGCCGGCCCCGCCGGCAGCTCCGGCACAGGACCCCCCCTTCCGTCAGGTCGAAGGCCACCAGCCGTTCGGAGTCCTCCTCACCGCAGGACACGCAGGCATCGAGCACCGGGGCCGAGCCCTCGAGCGCCAGGACCTTGAGGAAGAACGCCGGCGCCACCATCGGCGAGTCCCGCTCGGCCAGGGCGGCCAGCGCGCCCACCAGCATCTCGTAGAGGCGGGGGTTTGCGTGCCGCTCCTGGCCGATCTGGTCGACCACCTCGAGCATGGACATGGCCGGGGCCATCCGGTCGAGGTCCTCTCGGACCACCCGGAAGGTGTCGATGACCTCGACCTGGTTGATGATGTCCAGGTCGCCACGCCCCTGCCAGCCCAACAGGGCGACATGGCTGAGCGGCTCCAGCCGCGAACCGAACCGGGACTTCGTCCGCCGCACCCCCTTGGCCACGGCGCGCACCTTCCCGTGGTGCTCGGTCATCAGCGTGACGATCCGGTCCGCCTCACCGAGCCGGATGGTGCGCAACACCACGCCCCGGTCACGGAAGAGCGTCATCGCTGACCGTGCGCCTCGTCGTCGGCCGGTGGCCGGGGGGGCGGGGCCGCCACCGGGGAGGCCGGGCCGTTGGGGCCGCTGGACGACAGGGGCGCCTGTCCCCCGCCCACCGGCCGCCCCGGGGAGGGGCCGTGGCTCCGTCCTCCCCCGAGCAGGTTGTTGGCACCGATGAGTGCCACCAGCACCGGCGGGAGGACGGCCAACGGAACCACCGCGGTGAACCCGGCCACCGCCATCACCACGACGCCGAGGTAGGCGAGCACGCCGAGAACCACGGCCGTGACGATCCACGCGCCACCGGTGTCGCCCCGGTGGGCGGTCACTCGACTCCGCCGAACCGACGCTGGCGCTGTTGGAAGTCTCGGACCGCCTCGAAGAGATGGGTCCGGCGGAAGTCGGGCCACAGCACGTCGTCGAACACCAGCTCGCTGTAGGCGAGTTGCCACAGGAGGAAGTTGGATATCCGATGCTCGCCCGAGGTCCGAATCACCAGGTCGGGGTCGGGCTGGTCGGGGAAGTAGAGGCGGGAGCGGATGGCCTTCTCGTTGACCTTCTCCGGCGCCACCCCCTCGGCGACAAGCTCGCGCACCGCGTCGACGATCTCCGCCCGCCCGCCGTAGTTGAAGGCCATGGTGAGTGTGCACCGGCGGTTGCGCGACGTGAGCTCGATCGACTCGTCCATCCGCCGGAGCACCCGCTTGGGGACCCGCCAGTCGCGGCGCCCGGCGAAGCGGATGCGCACTCCCTTGTCGTGCAGCTCGTCGCGCCGGCGGACCAGGAGGCTCTCGTTGAAGCCCATCAGGTACCGCACCTCGTCGGCGGGGCGCCGCCAGTTCTCCGTCGAGAATGCGTACATGGTGATCCACGGGATACCGAGGTCGAGAGCCCCTTCCACTGCGTCGAGCAGGGCCGCCTCACCGGCGGCATGGCCTTCGGTCCGGGGCAGGCCCCGGCGGGCGGCCCACCGGCCGTTCCCGTCCATGACGCACGCGACGTGCCCGGGAATCGGGCCGCCGGCGAGCTCCGACGCCGACACCGACGAGCGGTGCGGGCCTTCGGCATCGTCGGCGACTCGAGGATCCCGTTGCACCCTTCGAACCTATCGTCTCGGTGGGCAGGTCCGGTCTCCGCCCGCCCCTCCGGCCCCGCGTGTGAGCCGTGCGATCCCCCTATCGGGCCCGTGGCCCCGGACCCTGGACTAGACCGTCCCCATGTCCGCACCCCACGCCCTGGCGATATTCGCCGCCGGATTGGCGGCGGGGACCATAAACGCCGTGGTCGGATCGGGCTCCCTGATCACCTTCCCGACCCTGCTGGCCCTGGGCTATCCGCCGGTGTTGGCCAACGTCTCCAACACCGTCGGCCTGGCGCCCGGGAACGCCAGCGCGGCGGTGGCCTACCGGCGGGAGCTGCGCGGCCAGCGCCCTCGTCTGGTCCGACTCGGCTCGGCATCGGTGCTGGGCGCGGTCATCGGCGCCGTCCTGCTCCTGGCTCTTCCCCACAGCGTCTTCAAGGCCGCCGTGCCCGGCCTCATCGCCCTGGCGTCGGTGCTCATGGCGGCCCAGCCCCGGCTGAGTGCCTGGCTGCGGGCTCGCCCCTCTCGCAGGGCCCACGGTGGTCCGGCCCTTATGGTTGGCGTCTTCCTCACCGGGATCTACGGCGGCTACTTCGGAGCGGCCCAGGGCGTGATTCTCATCGCCCTGTTGGCCATCTTCATCGACGACGGCCTCCAACGCCTCAACGGCACCAAAAACGCCCTGATCCTCACCTCGAATGCGGTGGCCGCCCTCATCTTCATCGCCACCACCCGCGTGTCGTGGCCGGTGGCCGGGCTGATAGCGGCGGGATCGATCCTCGGCGGCCAGGTCGGAGGCCGCTACGGCCGCCGGATTCCCGCCCCCATCCTCCGAGGGGTGATCGTCGCCGTCGGCCTGGGCGTCGCCATCGGGTTGGCCGTCGAGTGGCACTGAGCGTCCCGGGCCGACCGCGCTCCCCGGCGGTGCGGCCGCACTGCTCACCGGTAATAGGGTCACCGGATGGCTGACGAGGTGACCACCACCCTGGCGCGGGTGGCGGCGGCCCTGCCCGGAGGGGGCGAGTCGCGGGAGGGCCAGCGGGAGATGGCGGTTGCGGTGGGGCGGTCCATCTCGGAGGGACGCCATCTGGTGGTGCAAGCCGGCACCGGGACCGGCAAGTCGCTGGCCTATCTGATACCTGCGGCCCTCTCCGGCCGGCGGATCGTGGTGGCCACCGCCACCAAGGCCCTCCAGGACCAGCTGGCCGACAACGACCTGCCGATGGTGGCCGGGGCCGTCGAACGGCAGTTCTCCTTCGCCGTGCTCAAGGGCCGCAGCAACTACTTGTGCCGCCAGCGGGTCTCGGAGATCGGGGGCCAGGGTGCGCAGCTCTCTCTGCAGGGGGGCTCCGCCGACCCGCCCGATGCCGACGATCCCCTCACCCCGCCCGGCGGCGGTGCCGGGCCCCCGGAGGACCCGGTCGAACACGGGCGCCTGGGCGAGCAGGTGGCACGGCTGGTCCGATGGGCGGAGGACACCGCCTCCGGCGACAGGGCGGAGCTCGACTTCGAGCCCCACTTCCGGGCGTGGGCCATGGTCTCGACCACCGCCCGCGAGTGCCCGGGGGCGTTCCGGTGCCCGTCGGGCGGCGACTGCTTCGCCGAGGCGGCCCGGGCCCGGGCGGCCGAGGCCGACGTCGTCGTCGTCAACACCCACCTGTACGGCGCCCATCTGGCCAGCGGCGGCGCCGTGCTCCCCCCTCATGAGGTGGTCGTCTTCGACGAGGCCCACGAGGTGGAGGAAGTGATGACCGACAGCCTGGGGGTGGAGATCGGCCCCGGCCGCTTCCGGGCCCTGGCGGCGTCGGCCCGGCCTGCGCTGGTCCCGGGACCCTCGGGCGCCGTCGACGCGGTCGATGCGGTCGCCGACCTAGGTGAGCTCCTCCGCCGGGCCCTCGGGCCCCTCGCCGGCCGACGGGTCCCCCCCGAGGAGCTCCGCTCCGCCACCGAGACCGGGGCCGGCCCTGCGCCGGAGGAGCCCCGGGGCGGTGGCGAACCTCCGGGGCTCGAGTTGGGCCGGGGCGTCTCCCCCCGACCCGCGGGCCGGGGGGAGACGAGGGGGCCGGCATCGGGCCCATCCTTGGGCCAGGTGCTGGCCCTGGCCACCGGGCGGGTCGACCGGATCATCGAAAGCCTGCGCCGGGCGGAACGGGACGCCGGCGACGACGAGGCCGGATCGGCCCGGTCACGGCGGGACCGGGTGCTGCTGGCCGCCGGCCACCTGGCCTCCGACATGGCCCGGCTGGCCGGGCTCACGGACGACGAGGTGGCGTGGGTGGACGCGGGATCCGGGTCCCCGAGCCTGCGGGTCTCCCCCATCGATGTGGCCCCGTTGCTGTCGGAACGGCTGTGGGGCGAGGTCACCGGCGTGCTCACCTCGGCCACGGTTCCGCTGGGCCTGGCCGACCGGTTGGGACTGCCCGCCGCGAGCAGTGACGCACTCGACGTGGGAAGCCCGTTCGACTACCGGGGTCACGCCATGTTGTACGTGGCCCAGTCCCTGCCCGACCGGCGCCGACCCGAGTCGGAGCCCGCCCTCCATGACGAGCTGGAAGCGCTCATCGACGCGGCCGGCGGCCGGACCCTCGCCCTGTTCACCAGCTGGCGGGCGATGAACGCAGCGGTCGAGGCCCTGCGGGGGCGGCTTTCCGTCCCCGTGCTCGCCCAGTCCGACCTGCCCAAGCCCGCGCTGGTCGAGGCGTTCCGGGAAAGCGAGGCCACCTGCCTGTTCGCCACGCTCGGGTTCTGGCAGGGGGTGGACGTCCCCGGCCGCACACTCAGCCTGGTGGCCATCGACCGGATCCCGTTCCCCCGGCCGGACGAGCCGGTACTCCAGGCCAGGCGGGACCGGGCCGGTGCGGGTGCCTTCAACGCCGTCGACCTGCCCCGGGCGGGCACCCTGCTGGCCCAGGGCGCCGGTCGCCTGATCCGGTCGGCCACCGACCGGGGTGCCGTCGCCGTCCTCGACAGCCGGCTGGCCACCGCTCGCTACCGGGGCGCCTTGCTGGCCCGGGTGCCGCCGATGCGGCGCTCGATCGACCGGACCGAGGTGGTGGCGTTCCTCCGCCAGGTCACGACCTGACCAGTCCGCCATGACGTGGCCGGATCAGTGGCCGGAGACGTGGCCGGATCAGAGGCCGAGCCGGTCGAGCGCTTCGTCGCGCTGCTGCCAGTGCTTCTCGACCCGCACGAAGAGCTCGAGGTAGGCACCCGGCGGCATCTGGCGGCGCACCGCCGTCCCCACCTCTTTGAGGGTGGTCCCCCCTCTGCCGATGACGATCCCTTTCTGGGAGTCCCGCTCCACCAGGATTTCGCAGCGGACCCGCGGCCACTCCCATTCGGTGACCCGGCAGGCGATGCTGTGGGGCAGTTCGTCCTCCACCCGGTGGAGCAGCTCCTCTCGCACCAGGTCGGCCACCCAGGAGGCCTCGGCCACGTCGGAAACCATCCCCTCGGGGTAGTAGTGGGGGCCCTCGGGCAACCGCGCCACCACCGCCTCGACCAGTGCGGCAACGCCCTCGCCGGTGGCGGCCGACACCGGAAAGTACTCGGCAGTGACCGGCATCCCGCCGTCGCGCTCGTCGATGGACCCGATGACCTCGGACACCGCGTTCAGATGGGTGAGGACGCCGTCGGTGCCGACCCGGTCGATCTTGTTGACCACCACCAGCAGGGCGGGCTCGCCCATGGCCACGCCACCGCCGGTGTCCGAGGCCACGGCGCCAGTCGCGGCCGCCCGGGTCGCCGACCTCACCCGCCGGGCCGCCTGGGCCAGCACCATGGCATCGCCCGGGCCCACCGCACCGGTCGCCTCCACCATGGCCACCACCGCATCGACGTCGTCCAGTGACGACGTCGCCGACTCGTTCATGCGCTCGCCCAACGCCGTTCGGGGCTTGTGGAGCCCGGGGGTGTCGACGAAGACCACCTGGGCGTCCGGCCGGGTGAGCACCCCCCTCACCTGACCGCGGGTGGTGTTGGGGCGGGGGGAGGTGATGGTGACCTTGGCGCCGACCATATGGTTCACCAACGTGGACTTGCCCACGTTGGGCCGCCCGACCACGGCGACGAAGCCCGAGCGGAAGTCGCTCACCGGTCCCCGTCAGCGGCCACGTGGGGAACCGGCACGATCCGCACCCGTTCGATCCGACGCCCGTTGACCCGGTCGGCCACCAGGCGCAGACCGTCCACGGTGACCGACTCGCCCGCCACCGCCACATGGCCCAGGCGGTCGAACACCAGTCCCCCCAGCGTGTCCCAGGGACCGGTGGGCAGGTTGACATCGATCAGCTCGTTGACCTCGTCGACGGCCAATCGGGCGCTCACCCGCAACTCACCGGAATCGAGCCGCTCGACCTGGGCCTCCTCCACGTCGAACTCGTCGACGATCTCCCCCACCAGCTCCTCGATGAGGTCCTCCAGCGTGACCAGGCCGGCGGTGCCGCCGTACTCGTTGACCACCACGGCCAGATGGAAGGTCTCCGCCTGCATCTCCCGCATCAGGTCGGACACCCGCTTGGTCTCGGGGACGAAATGGGCGACCCGGAGATGGGACCTGACCGCGTCGCCCCCTTTTCCCGACTGCACGGTCCGGATCATGTCCTTGGTGTAGGCGATGCCCACCACGTCGTCGACCTGTTGCTCGACGGCGGGCATGCGGCTGAACCCGACCTCGAGGGCCCGCTCCAGCACGGCCTCGACCGTCTCCTCGGAGCCGACCGTCACCATGTCGGGGCGGGGCACCATGACCTCGCGCACCACCGTGTCGCCGAACTCGATGATCGAGTGGATGAGGGCGCGCTCGCCGGTTTCGATGACGTCTCCCTCGAGGGCCACGTCGGCCATGGCCAAGAGCTCCGACTCGGTCACGACGGTGCCGAAGTACTGGCCCCGTTGTCCTATGAGCAGGTTGGCCAGGCCGATCAGCGCGCCGGAGACGATGCGGATGGGCCAGAACCGGACCAGCGCCGAGACCAGCGGAGCACTGAACAGGGCCGCCCGCTCCGGGTGCCGGACGGCCCAGTTCTTCGGAACGGCCTCGCCCAGGACGAAGATCACCACGATCGTGAATGCGGTGGCCGCCGCCACACCCCAGGCGCCGAACCAGTTGGAGGCGAGGATGCCGACCAGGGTGGCCACCACCAGCTGGCACACGAGCACCAACAAGAGGACGGGATTGAGGAATCCCTGCGGATTCTCGGTGAGACGGACGAGCACCCGGGCCCCGCGCCGCCCGTCGTCGACCAGGGCCAGCGCCTTGGCCCGGCTCATGCGGACCAGACTGGTCTCGGCCAGCGCCAGGAGCGCCGAGGAGGCCACCAGGACCACCACCACCACCAGGAGGACGAGATCGCCCGTGGTGAACGACGCCGTGCCGCCGAGCATGCCGGACGGGGGGATCATGAGGCCACGCGGTAGTAGCGAGCCAGGAGCTGTTGCTCCCGTTGCTCCATCCGCTCGGCCTCGGCGTCAGCCTGGTGGTCCATGCCCAGCAGGTGGAGCAGGCCGTGCACGAGCAGCAGGGCGATCTCGTCGTCGAAGGTCACGCCGTGGTCAACCGCATTGCGGGCCGCCACCGCCGGGCAGATCACGACATCGCCCAGCAGGAGCAGGCGACCGGTGCCGGCCTCGATCGACCCGGGCCCGGTTCCCCCCTCGTCCGGGGACCGGCCGCTCCGGTCGGCCTCGTCCTCGATCGGGAAGGCCAACACGTCGGTGGGGCCGTGGTCGTCGAGGAACCGCTCGTTCAACGAGGCGATGGTCGCCTCGTCGACGAACAGCAATGACACCTCGGTGTCGCTGCCGATCCCCTCGGCCTCGAGCACCGACCGGGCCAGCGAGGACCATCGCTCCACGGCGACGGGATGATCCGTCTGCTCGTCGGCGGCGAAGATGTCAAGGCTCATTGGATCCGTCCGCGGGAGTCCGGCGCTCGTAGGCCGAGACGATGTCGGCCACGATGCGATGGCGGACCACGTCTCGCTGACCGAGGTGGACGAAAGCGAGGTCGGGTATGCCCGAGAGCACCGACTCCAGACCGACCAGCCCGGAGCGGCCGCCGGCGACGTCGATCTGGGTGATGTCCCCGGTGATCACCGCCTTCGAGCCGAAGCCGATGCGGGTGAGGAACATCTTCATCTGCTCGGGACTGGTGTTCTGGGCCTCGTCGAGGATGATGAAGCTGTTGTTCAGGGTGCGGCCCCTCATGAAGGCCAGGGGGGCGACTTCGACGGCC
>DATBOO010000147.1:0-47714 GCA_036553725.1 Acidimicrobiales bacterium
CTCACGCCAGTTGAAGGCGAACCAATCTGGCTGCACCTGGACCAGTCGTGTTCCGTCGCCGTTCTTCGCCCAGAGCCTTGGGGAGGGCGGGCGATCGAGCAGCTGGAAGTTCAGAGCCTGTGGGGCCGGCACGTCCGCAAGGATCTCAATTGGTCGGTTGTAGGGGGGCTGTTCCTCCACATCTGGGAGTTCGTCCCGGAGCCGCGTATGCCAGAAGTTGCCGACATGGGCCGAGGTGAGCTGTGGAGGCCGGTCGAACGCGACCGATAGAACTACCTCGTTGACCGGCGGCTGCTTGAAGCTGGGGAGCGCTGCAGTTGGACGACTCATACGGACGGGTCGCCGCTCACGTGCCGCTCACGGGGCGAAGAATAGCGAACGGCACTTCCCCGGAACGTGATCCGAGCCCCCTTGGCGCCATCTTGGCGGTCAACTTGGCGGTCAAAATGCACTTCCGGCCCCGACATACAACCATTGTAGGGCCGTGACCTGCGTTTACGTGGTCGGGCTGCCGGGATTTGAACCCGGGACCTCTTGACCCCCAGTCAAGCGCGCTAACCAAGCTGCGCCACAGCCCGCTCCTGGTCAGCTGGTTGCGAACACGCATCGAGCCGACCAAAAAAGGCCAGCTTGCTGACGCCTCGCGAACGAGGTTCAGGACCGACCGCGATGAGAGCCTACCTGAGACCGATGGTTCCGTGGTTGCCGGCGCCTGCTCGGGCGCCCGCCCCACAGAGATCTCTCGGCAGCGCTACAGGTCGGCCACCACCAGCTTGGCGATGAACGTGTAGCCCTTGGTATTGGCGTGGATGTTGCCCATCGAGCAGAAATAGGTCAGCTTGCAGATCTCCCATACCGCCGCCGGAATCGTGCCGTACGGCTTGAGCTTGGCCGTGGTGGTCAGGGCGGTGTCGTCCCCGGCTGTGGCCAACTTGTAGGGAGCCTGCGTCACGTTGACGAAGCTTCCCCCGGGGACCGAGGTGTAGGCGGTCTTCAGCGTGGGGTTGATCAGAACGTCGAAGGCGAGGGTGGACTCGTTGGCCAGCGTCACGTTGGGCACGGCCGGCGGAGGCGGGTAGACGTAGTCACCGAGGATCACGTCTGGATAGGTCAGGCCGGCGATCTTGGCATTGCTGTCGCCGTGGGTCGTCAGGGCCGAGCTCAGAGCGCCGACCAGAGAGCCGACGTTGGTCTGGATGGTGGTCTTCGCAGCCGTCACGCAGCTGATCGGGTTGGCGGCCGATCCGCAGGCGGTCACGTCATTGCCCCCGATGGACACGGTGATCAGGCCCACCTTGCCGAAGTTGGCAGGAGCGTCGATGAAGTTGATCGCAGCCTGCTCCTGGGTGGTGGTGGGATACGCCACCGGATCGATGAGTGCGGTTGGTCCGTATCCGGACTCGGTGCACCCGATGGCGGTGAGAATGGAGCCGGTGGTGGCCCCGCCGCACCCGAAGTTCTCGAGGGTCAGCTTCTCCTTCTTGGCCACATAGGAGGTGTAGCCGGCGGTGGCGCCCATTCCGGGCTGGTACCCGACCGAGTACGAGTCGCCCAATGACAGATAGAGCAGCGGTGGCGTCTTGGAGGCTTGCGTCACGCCTGGGGTCGCCACCAGTCCGACGGTGGCGACGCTCGCCGCTATGAGGGCGATTCCAACCACGGACACCTTGGATCGTTTGCGCATTGCGGGTCCCCCCCGGTTCGGCTTGGCCTTGATTGCACACAAGGAACGAACTCTTGCTACCACAAACACGTTCTCTGCCGGGCCGGGAGCCGAGGAGGACGGCAAAGCTGCCTCCACGGAGAGTGGCCGACCGCTACCGAGAGTAGCGGGGAGGGTCAGCGGGAGCCCGGACCGGATGCCGACCGGCGGTTGATCAGAGGTGGTGGATCACCCAGGTCACTCCCTGGAACGCCCGGTAGCCCAGATAGATCACGCTGGCCGCCAACATGAACTTGAAGTACCACGGTGACTTGCGGTGCTCCAAGGGCTCTGTCCCGCACCGGGGACAGGTGCCGTCGTCGGCCAGTTCCTCGGTCTCGAGGCGCTGGTCGCACTCCTCACACCACGGCAAGGCTCACCCGTCCAGGGGAGGCGGCGACCCACCTCACCGGCGGCGACCCCCGCCCCCGTTGGCACCCTTGGCCCGGACCCGCAGCTTGATGGGCGTCGGGCCAAGGGCGAACCGCTCGCGCAGCCCCCGTTCGACATAGCGGAGATAGGTGGGTTGGAGCCGGCCGTTGGTGAACAGCGTGAACGTCGGCGGGTCGTTGGCCCCCTGCACCGCGTACTGGATCTTGGCGCCGACCGGGGGGTGGGCCATCTGGATCGACTTGAGCGCACGGTTGAGCTCGCCGGTGGGGATCCGTGAGTGGTAGGCCTCCTCGGCCGCGGCCACGGCGGGAAGGATCTGGTGGACGCCCAGGCCCGAGAGGGCGCTGATCTTCAGCACCGGTGCGTCGCCGAGGAATGCCAGCCGATCCCCGATGTCGGCCAGGATGCCGTTGCGGTCCTCGGTGGGGATGAGCTCCCACTTGTTGAGCACCACCACGGTGGGGCACCCGGCGGCCCCGACCCGTTCGGCCAGGCGTTGGTCCTGATGGGTCACCCCGGCCGTGGCATCGATGACCAACAACGCGATGTCAGCCCGGTCGAGCGCCTCCAGCGCACGGAGCACCGAGAAGTACTCGGTACCGCGTTCGGTGCGGGACTTCCGCCGCATACCGGCCGTATCGATGAAGCACACCGTCCCATCCGGGGTCTCGACCACGGTGTCCACCGCGTCACGGGTGGTGCCGGGAGCATCATGGGTCACCGATCGCTCGTCGCCCACCAGACGGTTGAACAGCGTGGACTTCCCGACGTTGGGCCGACCGACCAGGGCCACCCGCGGAACCGGGAACTCGTCCCCTCTGTTCCCATCCGATCCCGCCCGGTCCGGGCCGGCGGCCGGACCAGCAGGTTCCTCCGCATCGGTCTCCCCCGCGGCCGAACCGGTCCGCCGCCGCAGCCCGTCGGTCGACCCGGGGACGGGGAGTAGGCCGACCACCTCGTCGAGCAGGTCTCCGGTCCCCCGCCCGTGCAGGGCGCTGACCGGCCACGGAGCCCCCAGTCCGAGGCCCATGGCATCCCATGCATCGGCCTCGCGCTGGGAGGAGTCCACTTTGTTGACCACCACCCGGACCGGACGGCCCGACCGCTTGAGCACCCGGGCCACGGCCAGGTCCTCGTCGATGACACCGACCAGCACGTCCACCACCAGCAGGACCACGGCCGCCTCGGCGATGGCCCGCTCGGCCTGGGCGCTGACCTGGGCGTCGAGGGGGTCGTCGCTCGACAGCCACCCCCCGGTGTCGACCACGGTGAAGCGGTGCCCGCACCAGTCGGCATCGAGCTCCTTGCGGTCGCGGGTCACCCCAGACCGCTCCTCGACCACCGCTGCCCGCCGTCCCACGATCCGATTGACCAGGGTGGACTTGCCGACGTTGGGACGCCCGGCGATGACCACCAGGGGTCGGGCCGCCGTGGTCATCGCATCGGAGGCGCCGACGATGGCACCACCGGCCACGTCGGCGCTCATCGGGACGCTCCCAGGCTGATCGGCACCCGCCCGGTCGTCGCCGCTCCGGGCCTCGGTCCGGGCCCGACCGCCGGGACCGTCGCCGCGTCGGACTCGAGCGCCCGGCGAAGGGAGAGCCCGTCGGTCGGGACCACCTCGACTGGTCGGGGCAGGTCGGCCACGGTCAGGTCGTCGAGGAAGCGGCCCTCGGAAAGGCACGAGTCCGGGAGCAGGTACCGGTGCCCCTCGGGCTGGCCCCGGAGCACCCTGACCAGATCGGTGCCGGTGAGGAGGCCGGAGACCCCGATGTTGCCGCCGAAGAAGCGGTTGTCGACGGGCACCAGCCGGATGTCGGGTCGGTCGAGGGCCGCGACCAGAGGGCCGAGCACCAGCGCACCGTACTCGCCGGTCAGGACGGCGACGGGGGCACCTCCCGCCCGGGACGGCCCGGTGGCCGGAGCCCGGGGGGCGCGGTACCCGGTGGCCGGTGCTCCGTCCACGGCGGCGAAGAACCCGGAGCGCACGCCGAGGGCCGACCGTTCGTCGCCGCCGAAGGCGGCCTCGAAGGCCCTGGCCATGCCCAGGCCGTTCTCGTGCTGGGGGAATCCCTCATAGGTCAGGGCCGGCGGGAACGGCCGTTCGGCCATGAGGTAGTACTCGTCGGCGGCGAACACCATCCGCCGGCCGATGGCCTCGAGGAACGTGGCCTGCCACTCCCCCACCGTGTCGCAGACCGCGGCCGCCTCCTGGCGGGTATGGGGCCGCATGGCGCTCTCGTGGGAGAACCGGCTCACACCCAGCGGGACGCAGGCCACCGTGGCCAGGGCCGGATAGCGGTCGAGCACCCCGGCCAGGGTGTCGTGCAGGACGGCACCGTCGTTCCGGCCGGGACAAACCACCACCTGGCCGTGGACCTCGATCCCACCGTCGAGCAGGGCCCCGAGCCAGCGGAGGCTGGTGGCGCCGCGCCGGTTCCGCAGCATCTCGGCCCGGATGTCGGGATCGGTGGCGTGGATGGAGACGAACAACGGGCTGAGGCGCTCGGTGAGCACGCGCTCGAGGTCCATCTCGGTGAAGCGGGTGAGGGTGGTGAAATTGCCGTAGAGAAAGGAGAGGCGGTAGTCGTCGTCCTTCAGGGACAGACTGCGACGCATCCCCTTGGGCAGCTGGTGGATGAAGCAGAACTCACAGTGGTTGTCGCAGGTCCGGACCCGGTCGAAGACGGCCGAGGAGACCTCGGCGCCCAGGGGCTCCCCCGGCTCCTTGGCCACCCGGAGCATGATGGGATCGGGCTGGCCGCGCCGGCGGACGACGAGGTCCAGGTCGGGCTCGTCCACCAACAGGCTGTACTCGATGACGTCACGTGGTGACCGTCCATTGAGGAGAAGGAGCTCGTCCCCAGGCCTCAGCCCGGACAGGTCGGCCGGTGACGACTCGGTGACGGCGACGACCTTCGGTGCCGTCGTCATCCGGGGCGCCGACATGGCACCAGGCTACCCGGTCCCCCCGAGCAGACGGCGTCGTGACCCGGGGCGGGCGCCGCCGGGAACCCCGGTAGCCTGGAGGCCGATGACCGTGGACCGAGTGCTCCTAGCCGAGCCCCGCGGATTCTGCGCCGGAGTGGAGAAGGCCATCAAGGCGCTGGCCTGGATGGTCAGGGTCTTCGAACCACCCGTCTACTGCTATCACGAGATCGTCCACAACCGGCACGTGGTGGACCAGTTCCGTTCCCAGGGAGTGGTCTTCGTCGACGATGTCGAAGAGGTGCCGGCCGGCGCCCCGTTGATGCTCTCCGCTCACGGATCGGCGCCCGAGGTGGTCGCCGCCGCCCGGGGCCGGGGCCGGGTGGTGGTCGATGCGGTATGCCCGCTGGTCACCAAGGTCCACCATGAGCTCAAGGTGAGAGCCCGCAAGGGCTACACCGTGCTCTACGTCGGCCATCACGGCCACGAGGAGGCCGTCGGGACGATGGCGGTGGCCCCGGCCTCGGTGCGCCTGCTCGAACGGGTCGAGGACGTGGACGCCCTCGGCGATCTCGACGGCGGAGACGATGCCGACGGCCGTCCGCAGGTAGCACTCCTGGCCCAGACCACGCTCAGCCACGACGAGTGGGCGGGCATCGTCGACCGGGCCCGGGAGCGCTTCCCCGATCTGTGGATGCCCAACCGCAGCGATCTCTGCTTCGCCACCACCAATCGGCAGGCGGCCCTCAAGGCTCTGGCCGGACAGGCCGATGCGGTGGTGGTCATCGGCTCGGAGAACTCCTCGAACACCGTCGCCCTCGAGCAGGTGGCTCTGGCCTTCGGCTGCCCCCGGGTGGTCCGGGTCAACGATGCCTCCGAGCTGCCCGATGGCCTGTCCGGCACGGTCGGGGTCACCGCCGGCGCCTCGGCCCCCGAGGCACTGGTACGCGCTGTCGTCGACCGCCTGGACCCGGTCAACGGCGTGGTCGCCTGCCCGGTGACCCTGGAAGAGGAGTACTTCCCCCCTCCCCCGGAGCTCCGCGAGCTGCTGCGCGGGCTCGAGACCGCGCTCTCGTTGCTCAACGGCGCCCCCTCAGCCGGCCCGGTCGGGCCGGACCAGGCCGGGGGCGACACGTCCGCCCGGGCGTTGGCCGGTGATCGGACCACGGTGGCCGCCGACGTGCTGGAGCGCCTGGCCGGGTAGGCGCCGTGACCCGACAGGGGATTTGGCGCGAGACTGTGGGGATGACCACTTCGTTCACCAGCATGGATGTCTCGACCCAGGACCAGTGGGCGGTGATCGGCGCTGAAACGGCCGGCAACCAGGGCCGGGTGGCGGACCGGGTGCTGGCCATGCTCGAGTCGCTGAGCGACGTGGTCGACGGGTTCGCGGTCGACCAGCTGACCCACAGCCTGCAGACGGCCACCCGGGCCGAGCGGGCCGGGGCCGACGACGAGCTGGTGGTCGCCTCGCTCTGCCACGACATCGGCAAGGCGGTGTCGGTGCCCAACCACCCCCGCATCGCGGCCGAGATCCTCCGCCCCTACGTCCGGCCCGATGTGACGGCGGCCATCCTCGCCCACCAGGACTTCCAGGGCCGGCATTACTACCAGCACTTCAACATGGACCCGAACATGCGCGAGCGCTACCGGGGCGAGCCGTGGTTCGAGCTGGCGGAGCGGTTCGCGGACGAGTGGGACCAGAACAGCTTCGACCCCGACTACCCCACCGAGCCGCTCTCGCACTTCGAATCGAAGGTCCGGGCCATCTTCGGCAACCCCCACGTCCAGTAGTGAGCCCTACCCAGCGGCACCGCTGGCTGACGCTCCCCGACTCCCGTGCCCGCAAGAAGAACGCCGATCTCCTCCGATTCGCCCTGGACCGGGCCCGGGCAGAATTCGAGGGGCACTACCCCCGGGCGACCTTCGGCCCGGTGGTGGCCCTCATCGCCGCCTACCACGAGGAGGACAACATCGGCGACGTCCTGAAGGTCGTGCCGACGCTGATCGGTGACCGCGAGGTGTCGACGCTGGTAGTGGTGGACGGAGGGACCGACCACACCGCGCAGATCGCCATCGACTCCGGGGCGTTCACCTGTGTGCTCCCCGTCAACCTGGGCCAGGGCGCGGCCCTCCGCCTCGGCTACCAGTTGGCCGCGGCCCACGGTGCCCGCTACGTGGTCACCCTCGACGCCGACGGGCAGAACGACCCGGCGGAGATGGCCGTCATGATCCAGCCGCTGATCGAGGACGCCGCCGACTTCGTCGTCGCCTCCCGCCGGCTCGGTGTCGACCAGACCACCGACCGCTTCCGACGGGCCGGCGTCAAGGTCTACTCGTGGCTGCTCAACACGATCATCTCCCGCCAGCTGTCCGACTCCTCCAACGGCTACCGGGCCTTCAAGGTCGAGATGCTCGACGACGTCGTGCCCCACCTGGTCCAGGACCAGTACCAGACGGCCGAGCTCCTGATCACCGCGGCCAGCAGGGGATGGCGCATCGACGAGCGGCCGACGGTGTGGCACCCGAGGGCGTCGGGGGCCTCGAAGAAGGGTGGGAACCTGGTGTTCGGGGTGCAGTACGCCCGGGTCATAGCCATGACCTGGTTCCGGGTCACCCTCGGTCGTCGCCCCCGCGGCTGACGCCGAGACCCCCCCGACCCCCGACGCCACGGCTCCGGCCCGCACGCCAGCCGGACGACCGAGGCACGCCGGGTCAGTAGCGACCCACCACGGCCACGGCGCGGTCGTAGAGGTCCTGGAGGGACGCGGCCAGCGCTTCGGTGAGCTGGTGGGTCCGGCTCCTCGAGATCCGGCCGCCGCCGGTCCGGGCCGGGGGCGGGATGGGCTCGCCCACGATGAGATGGATGTGCCGGGGCCGGGGGACCCGCTTGCCCTTGGGCATCACCGAGGCCGAGCCACCGATGCCCACCGGGACCACGGTGGCCCCGGTCCGGGCGGCGAGGAAGGCCACGCCCTCGTGCAGGTCCTCGACCACCGGCCCCGTCCGGCGCTCTCCCTCGGGGAACAGGATGAGCACCTCGCCGGCCTCGAGCACCCGCTGGGCCCGTCTCAGTGCCTCCCGATCGGCAGACCCCCGGTGCACCGGGAAGGCTCCCACCGCGGGGAGGATCTTGGCCAGCGCCCCGCTCTTCCACAAGCTGTCCTTGGCCATGTAGTGGAGCTTGCGCCCGGTGACCTCGGACGCCACGAAGAAATCGATGAAGGATCGGTGCACCGGGGCGATGATCACGGGACCCGCCGCCGGGACCTGGTAGGCCCCGACCACGCTGGTCCGGAACAGGAGCCGGTTCAGCCCGTGGACCAGAACCCGCAGGAAGCGGTAGATCGGGGTGAACCGGGTGTCCACCCGGGCCTGGTCGAGCCCGTCGCCGAGCGCGCCGGCCGGCCCGTCGTCCACTCGCCCGGTCCCGTTCACAGCCCGGCCACCACCTGGTCGACGATCTCCTCGACCGGCCGGTCGGTGGTGTCGATGACCAGCGCTCCGTCGGCCACCTCCAGTGGGGACGCCGCCCGGGTGCTGTCGAGCCGGTCCCGGCGGGCCACCGCGTCGGCACCCTCCTCGGGCCTCCGCCGGGCGCGCTCATCGGCCGAGGCGGTCAGATAGACCTTGATGTCGGCCTCCGGGAAGACCACCGAGCCGATGTCGCGCCCCTCGACCACCCCCCTGCCCCGTTCGGCCGCCCACCGGCGCTGGCGGTGGACCAACACGCGGCGGACGTCCGGGTTGGCCGCCACTGCAGAGACGGCTCGGCTCACCAGGGGGCCGCGGATGACCTCCGTGATGTCGGTGCCGTCGGCCTCCACCCGCTCCCCGACGGTGATGTCCAGCCCCTGGGCCAGCCGGCCCACGGCCGTCCGGTCCGAGGGCTCGATACCCCGCTCGAGCGCCGCCCAGGCCACGGCGCGGTACATGGCCCCGGTGTCCAGCCGCTCGACGCCGAGGCGGATGGCGACGGCGCGCGACACGGTGGACTTGCCGGAGCCGGCGGGGCCGTCGATGGCGATGATCGGGCCCGTGCCGTCGCCCGCACTTTCGCCGACGGCGGTCACCGGTCCACCGGAGAGGGCGATCGGAGGCGCTCGAGGTCGTCGGCGAACCCCGGGTAGCTGGTGACCACCGACTCCCACCCGGTGATCGTGGTCACGGCGCCCGGCGCCGGGCACGCCGCCCCGGCGATGGCCGCGGCCATGGCCAACCGGTGGTCCCCACGGGCATCCACCCGGCCGGGCCGCAGCGGCCCCCCGCCCCCCTGCACGACCAGGTCGTCGCCCTCGGCCTCGGCCTGGCCGCCGAAGGCTCTGACCAGGTCCACGGTGCCGGCCAGGCGGTCGGACTCCTTCACCCGCAGCTCGCCTACGTCCCGGAACCGGGTGGTGCCGTGGGCCACGGTCGCGGCCACCGCCAGGATGGGAACCTCGTCGAGCGAGGGGATCTCGTGGGACTCGACCACCGTGCCCTGGAGGAGACAGCTGTAGCTGGTCACCGACCCGGTCCCGTTGCCCGACTCCTGCATCTCGATGGTGGCGCCCATCCGCCGGAGGACGCCGAGGAACCCGAGGCGCTCGGGCCCGAGGTGGATGCCGCTGACCGTGACCAGGCTCCCGGGGACGACCACCCCCCCGACCACCCAGAACGCCGCTTGGGACGGGTCACCCGGAACCGTGAACGATCCGGGGGACAGGGCGCTCCGACGGACCCGGATCACCCGTCCCCCGCCGACCCGCTCGATGGCAATGTCGGCGCCGGCGGCGGCCAGCATCTCCTCGGTGTGGGCCCGGGTGGCCACCGGCTCGCGCACGACCGTCTCACCGTCGGCGGCCAGGCCGGCCAGGAGAACGGCGGACTTCACCTGGGCACTGGCCATGGGCGGCGTGTAGTCGATGGCCCGGAGCGGGCCGCCGGTGACCCCGATGGGAGGCAGGCAGTGCTCACCCTGACCGCTCACCCCGGCCCCCATCCGGAGAAGGGGCTCGGCCACCCGGTCCATCGGCCGGCCCCGGAGCGAGTCGTCGCCGGTCAGCACCGTGGTCCCGTCCAGGGTGGCCGCCACGCCGGCCAGGAGGCGCAGACCGGTCCCCGAATTGCCCATGTCCACCGGGTCGTGGGGCGCACCCAGCCGCGATCGCCCTCCGGTGACCCGCACCACCGGCCCGTCGTCGTCGACCTCGGCGCCCAGGGAGGCGATGGCCCGCCGGGTGCGCAGCACGTCGTCGCCGGAGGACAGCCCGGTGATGGTCGACACCCCCTCGGCCAGGGCGGCCAGCAGCAGCGCCCGGTGGGAGATGGACTTGTCCCCCGGCACGGACAGGGTGCCGGTGAGCGGCCCCCCGCCCGGCACCGAGCGGTCATCGCCGTCCCCGGGCGGCAGACCCGGCCCGCCTCCGCCGGCGCTCACCCGGTGGGCCCCACGGGGGTGCTGGCCGACCGGTAACCCCGGGCCGGGAGGGTGGCCAGCAGGGTGGGTGCCGCCAGGGCGTCGACCACCAGGACGAGCACGCCCCGGTCGCCCTCGACCGAATGGGCGATCTCGAGGTCGAAGATGTTGACCCCGAGCTCGGCGGCCAGGGTGGTGATGTCGGCCAGCACCCCGGTGCGGTCGGGGACCGGGATGCGCACCTCGACCAGGCCCTCGGGCCGCGGGGTGGTGTCGACCAGGGCCCGGCGGGCGTCGGCGGCCCGGCCGAGGACCTCGAGGAGCGAGGCGTGATCGTGGTCGGCCACCCGGCGCCGCATGGAGCCCAGCGCCTCGATCAGGAGGTCGAGGGTCTCGACGATGGCGTCGGCATTGCCGTCGCAGATGTCCGGCCAGATCGACGGCTGGCCGGCGGCGATCCGGGTCATGTCACGGAATCCGCCGGCCGCCAGCTGCAGCAGCGCGGCGTGCTCCTCGCCCACCCCGGCGGCCAGGTCCATCAGGGTGGCCGCGGTCAGATGGGGCACGTGGGACACCACCGCCACCAGGGCGTCGTGCCGGGCCGGGGCCAACGCCACCACGTTGGCCCCGAGGTCGGCCAGCACCCCGCGGACCAGGGTGTAGGCGGCCGGGTCGGTCACCGCCGTGGGGGTGAGGACCCAGGTGGCCCCGACGAAGAGGTCGGCGGAGGCCCCCTCGACCCCCACCTGCTCGGAGCCGGCCATGGGGTGACCGCCCACGAAGGAGGGGTGCTCGATCGACGCCACCAACGGCCCCTTGACGCTCCCGACGTCGGTGACCACCACGCCGGGCTCCCATGCCTCGGACCCGAGGACCTCGGTGATGACCCCGGGCGCGGCATGGACCGGGGTGGCCACCACCACCAACTCGGCCTGGTGGTCGATGCCCTCCCCGGTCAGGGCCCCGAGTTCGACGGCCCGGGCCGCCACCCCCGGGGCCACGTCCACCCCGCTCACCTGCCAGCCCCGCTCCCGGAGGGCCATTCCCACCGAACCGCCGATGAGCCCGGTCCCGAAGATCATCGCCCGCCCGGGCAGCCGCATCCGCTCCCCGGCGGACTGCCCCAGTTCGGTGGGCTCGAAGCGTCCGTCCTCAGTCGGGGAGGTCGTCACGGAGTCCTTGGGCGCCTTCGAGGTAGACGTGGTGGATCCCGTCCCTCGGACGCGCGGTGGTGACGTGGAGCAGGACCCGGATGCAACGGGGGACCGCCCCGGCGATGGACAGCTCGCGGGCACAGATGAGCGGGACGGCCCCGAGCCCCATCGACCGGGCGGCGGTGGCCGGGAAGGTCGAGACGATGTCATCGGTGGCGGTGAACAGGATCGAGATGATGTCTTCCTCGACCAGTCCGTTGCGTTCGAGGATCTGGCCGAGCAGGGACACCACCCGTTCGGTGATGGCCGCAGGGGTGTCCTCGTCGACGGTGGTGGCGCCGCGTACGGCCCGCACGGTGGGAGACATCAGCCAGGCATGTTACTCAGCGCCATCCGGAGGTCCCGCCCACCTGTCGGAGGCCTGCGGTGCCGGCGGGGCCTCCCCGGACTCGGCCGGTGTCGCCGCCGCCGCCAGTCCCCGCACCTCGTCGAAGGTGAGGGCCCGGTACGAGCCCGGCCCCAGCGACGGGTCGGCCAGCGGCCCGATGCGGGTCCTGACCAGGCGGAGCACCGGATGGCCGACGGCCTCGCACATCCGGCGCACCTGCCGGTTGCGTCCCTCGTGGATGACGATCCGGAGGAGCGATGGGGCGACCACCGCCACCCGGGCCGGGGCGGTGGGCCCGTCGTCCAGCTCCACCCCCTGGCGCAGCCGCCTGACCGCCCCCGAGGCGGGCTCGCCGTCGACCTGGACGAGATACTCCTTCGCCACCCCGAAGGAGGGGTGGGTCAGTCGGTGGGCGAGCTCGCCGTCGTTGGTGAGGATCAGCAGGCCCTCGGAGTCCATGTCGAGGCGCCCGACCGGGAACACCCGGGGGTCCTCCGGCACCAGGGCGACGACCGTCCGGCGCCCGTGGGTGTCCTCGGCGGTGCTGACCACCCCGGCCGGCTTGTTCACCAGATAGTGCACCAGGCCGGGTCGCACCGGCAGGGGCACCCCGTCGAGCTCCACCCGGTCCACGCCCGGATCCACCCGCCGGCCGAGGACGGGGACGGCGCCGTTGACGGTGACCCGCCCGTCCACGATCAACTCCTCGCAGACCCGACGGGACCCGACCCCGATCCGGGCCATGACCTTCTGCAGCCGGTCGCCTGTGGGCAGGGGTCCCGCGGGCGGGTCAGCCATCGCCGACCGGGCGCATCTGCTCCTCCAACTCAGCCAGGGCGTCCGGCCCCGGAAGCAGGTCCTCCACCGGCGGCAGCTGGTCGAGGCGGTCGAGGCCGAGGCGCTCGAGGAAGGCGTCGGTGGTGGCATAGAGGACGGCCTGGCCGGGGCCGGCGGCGTGGCCGGCGGCGGCGATGTACCCCCGGTGCTCGAGCAGGCGGACCACGCCGTCGACGTTGACCCCGCGGAGAGCGGCGATCTGGGACCGCGAGACAGGCTGCCGGTAGGCGACGATGGCCAGCGTCTCGAGGGCGGCGGCCGACAGGCGCGACGACACCCCCACATTGGCGAACCGCTCCACGTAGGGGGCCAGGTCGGGATGGGTCTGGATCCGGATGCCCCCGGCGATCCGGACGACCTCGAATCCCCGCCCGCCACTCCGACAGGACTCGGCCAGCTCGTCGCACAGCGGGTCGATCTGTTCGACGGGGACCTCGAGCAGCTCCGCCAGCAGGCCGGCCGTCACCGGTTCGACGGCCACCATCAGCACGGCCTCGATGGCCCGGGCCTCGGGGGACAGCGCCACGGTCAGCCCTCGTACTCGTCGTACAGGCCGGAGCCCACCGACACCGCCACGGGCGCCTCGGCCACCCAGGCCACGTCGAGGTCCCCGAAGGTTTGGCCCTGGTCGAGGGAGACCCTCCCCTGCTTGCACAGTTCCAGCAGGGCGAGGAATCGGACGATGATCTCGATCCGCGAGGTCAGATGGCCGGTGAGGGTGCGGAAGGTGGCCCGGCCCAGGGCCGCCATCCGGCCCTCGAGCTCGGAGACGGCGTCGGCCACCGTGACCGTGTCGACCGTCACGTGATAGAGGTCGACGCTCGGGGCGGGGCGGACGGCGGTGGCCCGCAGGTAGGCGGAGGCCAGATCCGCAGGGGTCACCCCGGCCAGCAGGTCGGGGGCGCTCACCACCAGGTCGGGGTCGAGGCCGGCGGTGCGGGGGACCGACCGGGCCGCCTGCTCGAGGAGGACGGCGAACCCGTCGGCGGCGGCGGCGTAGGCCTGGCACTCGAGCAGGCGGGCCAGGAGGAGGTCCCGCTCCTCCCAGCCGACCAGCTCCTCGTCGGGGTCGACGGCGTCGTCCCCGGGCAGGAGGCGACGGGACTTGAGCTCGATGAGCACGGCGGCCACCACGAGGAACTCGGAGAGCGTCTGGAGGTCCACCGACTCCCATCCGGCCACTTCGGCGACGAAGGCGTCGACCACCGAGGCCAGCGGGATGTCGTAGACGTCGACCTGATGGCTGTTGACCAGGTGCAGGAGCAGGTCGACCGGCCCCTCGTAGGCGGGGGTGGAGACGGTGGCGGTCACGGCATCCGACGATACCGGCTGGAGCCTGCTCACTCGTGCACCTCCGGGGCCGACCTACGATGACCCCCCATGTCCCGAGTCCTCTCCGGCGTGCAGCCCAGCGGCGACCTGCATCTCGGCAACTACCTCGGGGCCATTCGCAATTGGGTGGCCGACCAGTACGTCCACGACGCCTTCTACTGCATCGTGGACCTGCACGCCCTCACCCTGGACATCGATCCGGCCGCCCTCCGGTCGCGGACCTACGAGACCGCCCTCGACCTGCTGGCCGCCGGGCTGGATCCCGATCGGTGCACGCTTTTCGTCCAGAGCCATGTGCCCGAGCACACCCAGATGACCTGGCTGCTCGAATGCATCGCCACTATGGGAGAGCTGGGGCGCATGACCCAGTTCAAGGAGAAGAGCTCCGCGGGGGAGTCGGTCCGGGCCGGGCTGCTCACCTACCCGGTGCTGATGAGCGCGGACATCCTGCTCTACGACGCCGAGCGGGTGCCGGTCGGCGACGACCAACGCCAGCACCTGGAGCTGGCCCGGGAACTGGCCACCCGGTTCAACCACCGGTTCGGGGACACCCTGGTCGTACCCGAGCCGGCCATCCCGTCCGCCGCTGCCCGGGTCATGGACCTACAGCACCCCGAGCGCAAGATGTCCAAGTCGGTCAGCTCCCCGCTCGGCACCGTCCTGCTCCTCGACGACGCCGCCGCCATCACCCGCAAGGTGCGCAAGGCGGTGACCGACACCGACGGCGAGGTCCGCTACGACCCGGAGGCCAAGCCGGGCCTGTCCAACCTGTTGGAGCTCCTGGCGGTGGCCACCGGGCGCACCCCGGCCGAGGCGGCCACCTCCTACCAGCGCTACGGGGACCTGAAGGACGACGTGGTCGAGGCCCTGGTGGAGCTCCTCCGCCCGGTGCGCGAGCGGCGGGAGGACCTGGCCGGCGACCCCGGCGCCATCCCCGCCCTGCTGTCCCGGGGCGCCGAGAAGGCCCGGGACATCGCCTCGGCCACCTACCGGCGGGCGGCGGGCGCCGTGGGCCTGCTCGCTCCCGGCTGAGCCGGCCGTCCCGTTCCGGAGGCCCGGCGCCGCCGTCGCCTCCGGGCCGCGCCGAGCCATTCCATGGCGCCCCACAGGAGGGCCGCAGCCGCAGCCGCGGCCGACACGACCAGGCCGGCGGCGGCCGGCGCCGGGGAGTAGGTGAAGGTGACCCGGTAGTCCCCCGCCCTCGGGAGGCCGACCGTCTGGATGACTCCGTCCCGGGCCACCGCCACCTGGGAGACGGGGGCGGCCTGCACCCCGACCGGCCGGATGGTGGCCCGCCACCCCGGGCTCCAGGCCACACTGCGCTCGAGGGTCACCGCCGAAGGAGCGTGCACGACGATCTCTCCCCCGCCGGCCGGCCCGGGAGCCGACGCGGTCACGGTGGTGCCGGGAGGTGGGGGGCCGCCTCCCCGCGCGCGGGCCCGGGCCCAGCCGTGCGGTTCGGTGTTCTGGAAGACGCCGAAGGCGCCGATGGTGCCGGTGAACCTCCAGCGCGGCAGGTTGACGCCGTACTGCATCCGCCCGTTCAGGGCCACCTCGCCCGCTTGTGCAGTCCGGGCCGTGGGAATGCCGATGGCTTCCGGATTTGGGGACCGGTTCTCCACGATCAGGCCGGCGGACCCCACCGGCGCCGCCGGTGTGACCCGGACCGATCCGTCCGGCCCCGTGGCCGCGTCGGTGGCCGGCAGCCAGCGCACCGCCCCGGTCGGGGTGAGCATCCCCACCCGCAAGGCGGGCGAGGGCCCGAGGGCACGGACCGCCCAGCGGTCGACGGTCAGGACACCCCCGAAGTACCAACGATGGGACTGGCCGGGGGCCAGGGTCACCGGGGCCGGAGCCGGGGTGGGTGAGGAGTTGTACTGGGTCAGGTCGGGGGGGAACGGTGTGGACAGGCCCGGGGCGGGGGCGATGCCCACGCCGGCCGGCGTGACGGGGGTCACGAAGTAGGAGGGCAGCGACAAAAGGGTGCGGACGTTGAGCGTGTCCCAGGTCGGCCCGGCCAGGGTGGCCGGATCGAGGTCCTCCTGGTAGTGCGCGCCGGTGGCCCTGTAGTAGGCGGCGTCGGTCAGCGCCGTGTACCCCTGGCCGCTCCCCAGGTGGTTGAAGATGTTGAGATCGGTCTGCCCCAGCTCGTAGAGCTGGCTGTCGTAGAACTCGTCGGGGTTGTAGATGATGAACCGGCCGTCACCCACGGTGGCGGTCAGCTCGGCGGCCAGCTCGCCGCTGGCCTGGGCCAGCGATTGGGTGACGGGCGGGTGGACCACGAAGGCGTTGAACCAGATGAGATCGGCGGCGAGCACCAACGCCAGCAGCCGTCGCAGCCGGACCCGTGGGAGCCGGGGCGCGGCCAGGACGACCCAGGTGGCCGCGGCCGCGATCACCCCGCCCAGGGTGACCAGCGCCGCGTCCTGGAAGCGGGCGGTGGCGTCCACCGGGAACTGGATCTGCATCAGGCTCTGCAGTTGCTGCCCGTCGACCCAGAGGAACAGGCCCATCCCGGCGATCACGGCCAGGGGGGCACAGGTGGCCACCAGCTCTGCCCTCCGGCCCGGGGCCCATCGCCGCCGGAGCGGAGGCACCGGGTCGCCGGCCCCGGTGGCTCCTCCCCCACCCCCCGGGTCGAGGAGGAGCAGGTGCAGCCACCAGCCGAGCAGGGCGGCCAGCGCGAAGTCGACCAGCAGCAGATTGCGGTTGAGGAGCCGCTCGTGGTCGACCCCCGGGATGAGGAAGAGGACATGGCCGAACGGTGTCTCGGCCCCGAGGGCCGACAGCAGGCCGAGGGCCAGGACCACGTACCAGACCCGCCAGTGCCGGGCCTCGGGCCGCCGGCGCCACTTGCGCAGGAACAGGGAGCCGGCGGCGATCAGGGCGAGGATCCCCACATAGCTGGTCACCTCCTGGAAGTTGTACGGCCCCGCGTACCCGGGATTGTGGTTGGTGCCGAGCAGGAAGGGGGTCGCCACCAGCCCGAGGGCGCGGGCGGGAAGAGACCCGGTCGAGAAGAACCCGTAATTGGCCGCCGACCGCTGGGACTGGGCCTCGAAGGCCAGCCCCGGCACCCACTGGGCCGCGCCCAGGGCCACTCCGGCGGCCACCGCCAGGGCGACGGCGCCGACGGCGAAGGCCAGGGCTCGGCGGTGCACCCGGTGGAAATGGCCCCCGCCCACCAGCCGGGCGGCGAGGTACACGGCCACCAGGACGCCGCTGTCGATGACCGCCTCGGCCCCTCCGGTCAGGATGGACATCCCGATGGCCAGGCCCAACAGCCCGACCCAGCCCCGGGTGCGCCGGGGGCCGAGGGCCGCCGGCCGGGTCAGGGCGTGGACGGCCACCAGCATCCACGGCAGCCAGGCGGCCCCGGCGACCAGGTCGATGTGCACGATCTGGGCCGACATGTACCCGGAGAGGGCGAAGGTGGCCGCGGCCATGGTGGCCGCCGGCGAGCCGATGGGCTGGCGTCGCAGGAAGACGTACATCCCGGCCAGGGCCAGGTCGTAGGCCAGGGCCAGATTGAGCGTCCAGGCGGTGAACCGGGGAAGAAGGGCGAAGAGCCAGGTGGTCGGGTAGGCCGCCCCGGCGTTGAAGCCTCCGAGCAGCGGCGTGCCGCTGAACAGATAGGGGTTCCACAGCGGCAGCACGTGGTGCTGCAGGTCCCTCCCGACCAGGACCCGCATGGGGAAATTCTGGAGGAGATTGTCGCCGTCGAGGAACGTCGAGCCGGACAGCTGGGGCACCCCGAAGACCACGAGAGGGACCAGCAACAGGACCACCATGCCGGGGTGGCGGCGGGCCCAGCCCGGCACCGCCGCCCAGATGCGGCGGACCCCGGTCCGCTCGACAGGGACGGCCCTGGCCATGGTCGGCCCCGGGCCGTCGGTGCTCATGATCTGACGAAGGGTTCCCCGCTCACGCCAGCAGGCCCGACCACCAACTGATGACGTGGGTGATCAGCTGGGACCACTCGTTGCGGAAGAACAGAATGAGGATGAACGGAAGGAACATGAGGGCCGGCTGGATCCGGTAGTACTCGGGCAGCATCCTTGCCGGTAGAAATCGCTCCAGCACCGAGGCCCCGTCCAGCGGCGGGCACGGGATGAGATTGAAGACGCCGAGGACGATGTTGGCGATCCCGCCGATGAAGAGGATCTTGCCGAAGAGGGACAGCGGGTATGCCGCGCCACCGTGGCTCCAGTAGAAGTGAATGGCCTGGAGCACGTCATTCGGGGTGGTGAGAACCAGTACGAGGCCGAGGATGGCGGCCAGTGCAAAATTGGTCACCGGGCCGACCAGCGAGACCACCACGGTGTGGTTGCGCGGGTTTCGCAGGCGGTTGGTGGATACCGGCACCGGCTTGGCCCATCCGTAGGCCCCGAGGCCCGAGAGGGAGAGGATGGCCGGAACCAGCAGGGTGCCCACCGGATCGACGTGGCGGACCGGGTTGAGGGTCAGGCGGCCGGCACGCTTGGCGGTGTCGTCCCCGAAGGCGAGCGCCACCACCCCGTGGGAGATCTCGTGGAGGATGATGGAGGGGATGAGCACGCAGAAATAGATGATGTTGGTGCTGGAGATCTTGTGGGTGCGCAACAGGATGGCGATCAGCGCCACCGCGACCACCACGATGATGGTGGTCCGCTGGTCTACCTGGAACCGCCGCCGTGGTCTGGGGCCGCCGGACCCCCCTCCATAGCCCCCGTAGGCCACGCTTGTCCCGGTCCGATCAGGGCCGGTTGGCGTGCTTGATGCAGAATCGGGTGGCCGGCATGGCTTCGAGCCGCGCCGGCTCGATGGTCTCGCCACACACCTCGCATCGGCCGTAGCTGCCGTCCTCCAGGCGGCCCAGGGCCAGGGCCACCTCGTCCAGCGACTCCTGCAGCTGGCCGGCCAGCACCCCGGCCTCGCCCCGTTCCGCGGTCACCTGGCTGGAGTCGGCGAAGTTGGGGTCGTAGTCCAGTCCCCCGCCGTCCCCGAAGCCGAGCTCCGACAATTCGGACTTGAGTTGCCGCCTCTCGTTCTCGAGCAGCTGGCGGTAGTCAATGGGGGGGGCATCACTCGGCACGGAGACGATCCTACTTGAGCTGGGGGAGGCCAGCCCGCGGGTGGGACTCCTCGTAGGAGCTGCGCAGATGGTCCTGGCTGAGCTTCGTGTAGATCTGGGTGGTGGCGATGGAGACGTGCCCCAACAGCTCTTGGACCACCCGGATGTCGGCGCCGTGGGCCAGCATGTGACTGGCGCAGGAGTGGCGGAGCACGTGGGGGCTGACCAGTTCGCCGAGGCCGGCCCGTTCGGCGCGTTGGTGCACGATGGCCCACGCGCCCTGCCGGCTGAGCCGGCCCCCCCGCGTGTTGATGAAGACGGCTTCGGCGTCGCTCCGCCGCTTCCATCGGGCCGGGGCCAGGAGCGGCCGGCCCGACAGCGAGAGCCAGCGGTCCAGCGCGGCGCGGGCCGGCCCTCCCAGAGGCACCAGTCGCTCCTTGGATCCCTTCCCGAACACCCGGAGCAGGCCGTCGTCCCCCTGCAGGTCGATGAGGGAGAGGCCGACGGCCTCGGAGATCCTGGCCCCGGTGCCGTACAGGAGCTCGAGGAGAGCCCGGTCGCGGAGCTCGGTGGGCCCTGTCCCGCTGACCGAGTCGAGCAGGTCCAGCGCCTGATCCTCGTCCAGCGCCTTGGGAAGCCGGCGCGGCAGCCGGGGGGACCGCACGTCCACCGTCGGGTCGTCACTGATCACCCCCTCGCTGGCCAGGAAGCGGAACAGGCCGCGCAAGGCGGCGGTGGACCTGGCCATCGAGGCCGGATTGCGGCCTTGGCGGCGCAGGCCGGTGAGGTGGCGCTCGATGGCGTCGATGGCGTCGATGCCGGCATCGAGCGGGTCGATCCCCGACTCGCCGGCCCAGCGCTCCCAGGCGGCGATGTCCCGGCGGTAGGCGGCCAAGGTGTTGCGCGCCCTGCCCTTCTCGACGGCCAGCCACGAGAGGTACTCCTCGGCCCCGTTCGACAGCGGCCGGCTCACGGCCGGCTCACGGCCGGCTGGTGGTGGGCTCACGACCGGCTGGCCGGTCATCTGTCGGCTGGTCGGCGGCCAGGTGGCGCCGGGCCAGGCCCACGCCCAGGATGGTCGTGGCATCGATGACGGTGCCGTCGTCGACCAGGGCGTCGAAGCCGGAGAGGGGCACCGTTTCGATGCGCATGTGGTGTTCCTCGATCCCCTGGCGGTCGACGGGGACGGGACTGAGCCCGGTGGCCAGGTAGACGGACGAGAGCTCGTCGCAGAAGCCCGGGGTGATGGCGCACCGGGTCAGGAGGTGCAGTTCGCGGGCCGCGTAGCCGGCTTCCTCGGCCAGCTCCCGTCGGGCGGTGGCCTCGCCCGGCTCGTCGGTGATGTCGCAGGTCCCGGCCGGGACCTCGAGCAGCCACTGGTCGAGTGCCGGCCGGTACTGGTGCACCAGCACCACCCCGTCGGCATCGGTGACGGCCACCACCGCCACCGCACCCGGGTGGCGGACGACGTCCCGTTCGAAGGGCCTCCCGCCCGGATCGGTGAAGGTCGCCCTGGTCAGGGTGATCACCCGGCCGCGGTGGAGGACCAGCTCGCCGGTCATCTCGAACCCGGGTGCCCGGCGCTCGTGTCCCGGCGGCCGGTCGGGCGGGCGGCCCACCTCAGCCGTCGGCATCGATGTCCGGCAGGCGGGGGTCCCTTCCCTCGGCGCGGTCCAGGGCCGCCTCCACCAGCTCGCGGAACAGCGGGTGGGGTTGGTCGGGGCGGCTCTTGAATTCCGGGTGGGCCTGGGTGCCGACCCAGAAGGGATGGCCGGGCAGCTCGATGAACTCGACGAGCCGCCCGTCGGGAGAGATCCCCGAGCACACCAGGCCCACATCCTCGAGCTGGGAGCGGTAGCGGGGATTCACCTCATAGCGGTGCCGATGGCGCTCGGACACCAGCTCGGTGCCGTAGGCCTTGGCCACCTGCGACCCGGCGAGCAGCCGCGCCGTGTAGGAGCCCAGGCGCATGGTGCCGCCCTTGTCGACGACCTCGTTCTGGTCGTCCATGAGGTCGACCACCGGATGGGGCGTGGCCGCGTCGACCTCACGGGAGTTGGCGCCTTCCAGCTTGGCCAGGGTCCGGGCCATCTCGATGATCATGACCTGGAGTCCGAGGCAGAGCCCGAGCAGGGGCAGGTCGTTCTCCCGGGCATAGCGGGCGGCGGCGATCTTTCCCTCCACACCGCGCTCGCCGAACCCACCGGGTATGACCAGCCCGTCGAACCCTCGCAGGCCGTCGTGCTCCAGGAGGTCGGGAACGGTGGCCGCCTGGATCCAGTCGATCTCCACCTTGGCACCGTGGTGGAACCCGGCGTGGCGGAGCGCCTCGACCACCGAGAGATAGGCGTCGGGTAGGTCGACGTACTTTCCGATGATGCCGATGCGCACCGGCCGGACGGCGGCGTCGACCTGCTTGACCAGGTGCTCCCACCCGGTCAGGTCGATGGGGTGCTCATCCTCGTCGTAGCCCAGTAGGCGCAGGATGTAGCCGTCGAGCCCCTCCTCGTGGAGGACCAGGGGGATCTGGTAGATGTTGGCCGCGTCGACGGCGGAGACGACGGCCTCGATGGGGACGTCGCACAGGAGCGAGATCTTGCGCTTGAGGCCCTCCGAGATCATCCGGTCCGACCGGCACACGATGACGTCGGGTTGGATCCCCCGGCTGCGCAGTTCGGTCACCGAGTGCTGGGTGGGCTTCGTCTTCTGCTCGCCCGAGGGGCCGAGGTAGGGCACCAGGGTGAGATGCACGTAGCAGACATTGTCCCGGCCCACATCCCGTCGGAACTGGCGTATGGCCTCGATGAAGGGGACGATCTCGATGTCGCCCACCGTGCCCCCGATCTCCACGATGACCACATCGACGTCCTTGGTGCCGAGCCCCATGACCCGCCTCTTGATCTCGTCGGTCACGTGGGGGATCACCTGGACCGTCTTGCCCAGGTAGTCGCCCCTGCGCTCCTTGGCGATCACCGACGAGTAGATCTTGCCGGTGGTGGCGTTGGAGTCGCGGTGCAGGTTCTCGTCGATGAACCGCTCGTAGTGGCCGAGATCGAGGTCGGTCTCGCCGCCGTCCTCGGTGACAAAGACCTCGCCGTGCTCGAACGGGTTCATGGTCCCCGGGTCGACATTGATGTACGGATCGAGCTTGCACATGGTCACCCGTAGGCCCCGGCATTTGAGGAGCCGCCCCAGTGAGGACGCGGTCAGCCCCTTCCCCAGCGATGAGGACACACCACCGGTGAAGAAGATGAACTTGGTGCCGGGAGAGGGTCCGATCGCCAGCCGCTCCGCCGAGCGCTCCGCCGACTGCTCCCCCAGAACCTCCGGCGGGCCATCCATGTCGGGCACCTGTCGAGGCTAGCGGAACCGGGTCGGCCGCGGCGCGGACCCCACTCGGATCCGGTCCCCGGCCGGGCGCCGGACCCGCCCGTCACCGGGTCCCCCGGGCAGACAACCCCTCGAGCAGCTCCCGGGCGTGGCGCCGGGCGGAGGAGCTGTCAGGGCGTCCCGACAGCATCCGGCTGATCTCGACGACGCGGCCGTCGGCGTCGAGGGCCACCACCTCGGACCGGGTACGACCGTCGCTCTCGGACTTCCGCACCTCGATCTGGTGGTCGGCGAGAGCTGCCACCTGGGCCAGATGGGTGACCACCAACACCTGCGCGTGGCGTCCGAGCCCGGCCAGCGCGCTGCCGACCGAGGTGGCCGCGGCACCCCCCACTCCGGCATCCACCTCGTCGAACGCCATCACCCCCGGCGAATCGGTGATGGCCAACCTCACCGCCAGCATGGTGCGGGCCAGTTCGCCCCCGGAGGCCACCTTGGCCAGGGGCAGCAGGGGCTCACCGGGGTTGGCGCCCAGCAGGAAGGAGACCTGGTCCGCCGGCCCGGCGCCTTCCACCGAGATCGAGAAGCGGGCCGACGGCATGGCCAGGCCCTTCAACGTCGCCTCGATCTGACCGGCCAGACGGGGAGCTGTCTCCCGGCGAGCCGAGGCGACCTCCGACTCCGCCTGCTCGAGGGCGTCGCGGGCAGCCCGCATCTCTCCGTCGAGCGCCGAAGCCCGCAACTCCTCCCGCTCGATGACCGCCAGGCGCTCCCGGGCCTCCGCCGCATGAGCGAGCACCTCTTCGAGGTTGCTGCCGTACTTCCGCTCGAGCTCGTGGAACAGATGTCGACGGCTGCGGATCTCCTCGAGCCGTTCGGGGTCATCGTCCCAGGTCTCCACGACCGTGCGTAGCTCGGTGGCCAGGTCGGCGAGGTCGGCCATGCTCGAGCGCATCCGTGCCTCCAACGGAGCCAGCGGGGCCCGGCCGGCCACCGCACCCGAGGCCTCGCCCAGCCGATCGAGGGCGCTCGAGTCGTCCGATCCCGATATGGCCGTCAACGCGGCGGCAGCCGCCTGGCGGTGCGCGCTGGCCGCGGCCAGGCGGTCCTCCTCGACCTCGAGCCGCCCGTCCTCGTCCGGGTCTTCGATGCCGGCGGCGGCGATCTCGTCGATCTGGTAGTGGAGAAGGTCGACCTCGCGGGCCCGCTGCCGCGCGTCGCCACCGAGGGCGGCGGACTCGTCGGTGAGCAGGCGGAGCCGGCGTTGCGCCACCTCGAGCGCAGCCAGCTCGATCTGCCCGAACGTGTCGAGGGCCCGGCGCTGCGCTCCGGCACGGGTCAGCGACTGGTGCTGGTGCTGGCCGTGCAGTTCGATGAGCCCGCCGGCCAGCTCGGCCAGTGCCCCGACGGTCGCCATCCGGCCGTCGATCCACGCCTTGGACCGCCCGCCCCTGACGACCGCCCGGGCCAGGACGACCTCGTCGGCCTTCCCGGCCGATCGATCATCGTCGGCGGCGGGTTGACCCGTTCCGCCGGGGATGAGGAACCGGCCCTCGACCATCGCCTCGTCGGCCCCCGCCCGCACCACGGTCTGGTCGGCGCGGCCTCCGAGCAGAAGGCTGAGGGCTTCGACCAAGAGGGTCTTGCCGGCCCCGGTCTCGCCGGTGAGCGCGGTCATGCCGGGTCCCAATGACACGGCGACGTCGTCGATGACCCCGAGGTTGCGGACACGGAGCTCGACCAGGTTGAGCGCCAATGGGCTCGCCGTCCTACCGGTCGGCGAGGTGGAACTTCGCACGGAGGATGGCATGGAAATGGCGGGAGCCGAAGGTCACCAGCCGCGCCGGCTGGCCTCCCTCGCAACAGTCGACGATGGCGCCGGGGGCGAGCCCGCACACGGTTACGCCGTCGACGACCAGCACGGCCGAGCGCGGCTCTTTGACCTCGAGTCGCAGCTGCTCGGTCGGCTCGAGCACCAGCGGCCGGTCGAAGAGCATGTGGGGCGAGACCGGCGTGACCACGATGGCCCGTAGCCGGGGCGAGAGCACCGGGCCCCTTGCCGAGAGGTTGTAGGCGGTCGATCCGGTGGGTGTGGCCACCAGCAGGCCGTCGGCTGCGTAGGTGACGAACGGCCGGTCGTCGATCGAGGCGGCGATGCGGACGGTGTGCCCGGGCACGGTTTTCTCCACCGTGGCCTCGTTCAGGGCCGTCCGGTGAGCCACCGGGCGGCCCTCGGGGTCGGTGACGGTCACCGACAACGTCATCCGCTCCTCCACCTGATGGGACCCGGCGAGAAAGCCGGTCAGCGCCTCTTCGAGCCCACCCGGCTCGACCTGGGTCAGGTAGCCGAGCCTGCCGATGTTGACACCGAGGACGGGGATGCCCTTCGCCAGCGCCGCCTCGACCGTGCGCAACAGCGTCCCGTCACCGCCGAGGCTGACCAGCAGGTCGGCCCCGTCGACCGAGACCGAGCCGTCGGCCTGGAGGGCGGAAACCGACCGGTGCCCCCGTTCGGCCAACCACGCGGTCGCACGCTCGGCCAGCGCGGTCGCCTCCGGTCGGTTTGGATGGGTGTAGAAGGCGATCAGGGCCATGGCCGCTACCCGCAGGGCCGGGGGCGGTGCGCCTCGGCGACCGCTTCGTCCAAGAGGGCGGAGACCGCGGTCCCCGGCCCGGCCGAACCGGGGACTTCGCCCGGCGCCCCCCGGTCGCCGGGTTGGCGCGGCGCGGTGGCGTGCAGCAGGAACTCGATGTTCCCGGCGGGCCCGGTGATGGGTGACGGCATGGCCCCCATGATGGCTGCTCCGGCCGCCCCGAGCGCGGTTGCGACTTCGCCGAGCGTCCTCCGGTGGACGGCGGGGTCGCGGATGACCCCCCGGCCGCGGGACGCCTCGGCCCGCCCGGCCTCGAACTGGGGCTTGACCAGAATCACCACCGGCGCCCCGGGGGCGGCCACCTCGCCCACCAGCACGGGAACGGCGCGGGCCACCGATATGAACGCGAGGTCGGCGGTGACCAGGTCGACCGGGCGCCCTCCGACCGTCTCGAGTGAGACGTCCCGGATGTCCAGTCGTTCGCAGTCGATGACCCGCGGGTCCGACCGCAGCCGCTGATGGAGCTGACCCCGACCCACGTCCACGGCGATGACCGAGGTGGCGCCGGCCCGGAGCAGGCAGTCGGTGAAGCCCCCGGTAGAGGCGCCGGCATCGAGTGCCCGCAGGCCTCGGGGATCGATGGCGAACCGGACCAGAGCCGCCTCCAGCTTCAGGCCTCCCCGGCTGACGAACCGTGGCGCCGCCCCCAGCAACTCGACGGGCTCGCCAGCGGCCACCAAGCGGGCAGGCTTGTCGGCGATCGAGCCCGACACGGCCACCAGCCCCTGCTCGATCAGGCTGGCGGCCTGGGGCCGACTGTCGGCCAGTCCCCGCTCGACCAGGGTCCGGTCGAGGCGGAGTCGGGCTGTCCTGGTCAGTCCGGTGACCCGGCGCCGGTCGGCCTGGTCGGTGCCGCCTTCTTGGCCGGCGCCGCCTTCTTCGCAGCCTTCTTGGCCGCCGACTTCTTGGCCGGGGACTTCTTGGCGGCCGCCTTCTTGGCCGGAACCTTCTTGGCCGGCGCCGCCTTCTTCGCCGCCTTCTTGGCCGCCGACTTCTTGGCCGGGGACTTCTTGGCGGCCGCCTTCTTGGCCGCCGGCCTGCCGCCCGCGGCGGAGCGACCCAGCAGCGAGGCGACCTGCTTGGCCAGATCCTCCAGGCTGGTGATACCGACGCTCTCGAGTTGGCGGGCCACTTCGTGGCGTACCTGGGCCAGGAGCGCCTCCCGGCCCTTGCGGCTGCGCTCGATCAGATCGTCGACCCGGGCCTTGGCCTCGCCCCGTTGGAACTCACCGCTCTGCACGAGTTCCTGCACCAGCTCCTCGGCCCGGGCCCGGGTGAGATTGGTGAAGGCGATGCCGGCATCGAGATACTTCTGGAAGGCGTCCTTGTTGGCCATTTGCCCACTCTACCTGGAGTGCTTCCTGCCGGCACCCCTCATCTGGCGGGCAGACAGGTCCGGACCAAGGACACGAAATCCGGCGCCCGAACCGCGATCGGCGACTCCGATGAGGCCCGGCCCGGTGGGGTCACTCCGGAGTCGACGAGGGCAAAGGGGATGGACAGCCGCTCGGCCAACCGGCCGTCGGTTCGCGGCTGGTCGCCGACCAGCACCACCGTGCGGTCACCGTCCTCGAACCCGAGCACCTCCCTCATCAGGGCGGCCATGGCGGCATGGGGCTTGCCGGCGATCTCCGGGGACACCCCCGAGGCGGTTGCCACCGCCGCCAACAGGGCTCCGGCTCCCGGAAGCAGGCCGGACGGGGTGGGATGGGTGGGGTCCTCGTTGGTGCCGATGAGTCTCTCGGAGGTCCTCGCCGCCGTGGCGGTGGCGGCCAGTGCCTCGAAATCGAAGGACTGGCTCCATCCGACCATGGCCGCGTCGACCGGCCCTTCGTCGACGCACTTCACCCCTCGGGCCTCGAGGGCTTCGAGCAGTCCCCCCTCGGCCAGCGCCTTCACCGCCTGGCCCGGGCGGACCAGCGCCGCCGCCGCCGCCGCCGAGGTGACTATGTCCTCCGCGGCGGACTCGATGCCGGCCCGCTGCAGCCGGCCCAGCAGCTGGGCGGTGGTGGGGGCCGAATTGTTGGTGGCGAAGACCACCCGCCGGCCGGCGTCGCGCAGTGTGGTGACCGCCGCGCCCACGTCCCCTATGGGCTCACCGGCCAGCCAGATGACACCGTCGAGGTCGACGATCCACATCGAGGCCGAGGCGAACGCCCCGGCGTCCGGCGCGGTCATTCCGAGGTGTTGTCGCCGGTCCCGGCCTCCGCCGCCGCCTTGGCCCCCTTCCGGGTCCGACGGGTGGCGGCAGCCAGGTGGTCGGCGGACTCCAGCACCCTGGAGATCAACCCCGAGAGATGCGACAGGGGCTCGGTCGCCGGACCCTCGGCCCCATGGTCTTCGGCTGCTGTCGGGCGAGCCGGAGGGGTGACCTCCGCGGAGGTGCCGATCGGTCGGGCGCTCAGGTCGGCGATGCGCTCGCCGGTCACCTTGGCCGCCCGCTCCCAGTAGGAGCGGAACATCCCGATGTCGAAGGCCCCTTCGCGCACCCGGGCCTGGTCGAGCAGCCGGGCCGGAGGGTCCTTGAGGTCGCGCACCAGCCGCACGGCGGCCAGCGCCTTGAGGACGTACCAGGTGGGATCCAACTCCCACCAGGTGAATCCCTGGCGGGCCGAGGCCGGCAGGTAGTGGTGATTGTTGTGCCATCCTTCGCCGCCGGTGATGAGGGCGACGATCATCGAATTCCGACTGGTGTCGGGCGTGGCGTACCGCCGCCGCCCGATCAGATGGGCCATCGAGTTGACCAGGAAGGTCCCGTGCCAGAGCAGGACCGTGGACAGGAAGAAGCCGATGAGCAGGCCGCCCCAACCACCGATGAGGAAGCAGGCCACCGCCAGCAGCCACGGTCCGATCCACGAGTGGCGCTCGAGGAATCGCAGCTCGGGATAGGCGGCGAAGTCCTTGATGGTCGAGAGGTCGGTCTTCTTGTACTTGGTCGACAGGATCCAGCCGACGTGGCTCCACCAGATCCCGTCCCGCGGCGAGTGCACGTCGTCGTCCAGGTCGGTGTAGCGGTGGTGGACGCGGTGGTGGCCGGCCCACCAGAGGGGGCCCTTCTGCACCGCGGTGGTCCCGCCGAAGGCGGCGACGAACTGCGCCACCCGGCCCATGCGATAGCTGCGATGGGAGAAGTAGCGGTGATACCCGGCGGTGATGAAGAACATCCGGATCACGTAGAGCAGGGCACAGAGCAACCAGTCCTGCCAGGTGACCACCACGAAGAATGCAGCCAGCGGGGCCAGGTGCACGACCAGGAACGGGATCCCCGCCACCCAGTCGGTCCTGTCGGCGGACTCGTCCGCTGCCTCGAGGTGCGGCCTGCCTGCCGGCCCAGCGATGGTTGCGGTCATGGAGTCACGCCGCCGCCTACTGACGACAACCGGGCGAGCATACCCCAACGACGGGTGAACCAGGGGTCCCAGCCGGGCGTCGACCGGGGCGTCGACCGGGGCGTCGACCGGTCACTTGTCCACGTAGAGGTTGCCGTTCGAGGCCTTGGTCACCTTGATGGTCGTCAGCCCGGAGGTGGCCGGGCCGTTTTCGACGTCTCCGGTCCTCGGGTTGAACGTCGACCCGTGGCAGGGACAGGCGATGATGTTGGCCGACTGCTGGAAGGCCACCGTGCACCCGGCATGGGGGCAGACAGCGTCGAAGGCCACGAACTCGTCGGCCGCCCGCTGGATGACCAGAGCCGGATCCCCACTGGACGGGTCGGTGAAGTTGGCCGATCCCCCGACCGGAACACTCGAGGCCGGTCCGATGGCGGTTCCCGACGGGAGCGGGGCGGTCGGGGTTGTGGACCCACCACCGGTCGCCGGGCCGGTCGTGGTGGTCGTCGGACCCGGCCCGGTGAGGGTGTGGGTGCCACTGGCCGAGGCGGCAGTTCCGCCGGCCAGGCGCCCGAGTAGGGCGGCCAGCCCACCGGTGACCACGACCCCCCCGGCGGCAAGGCCGGCCATGGCGCCGTGGGAGAGCACGGCCCGGCGAGGCATAGCGCCCTGACCCGCGGGCGCTGCCGCCGCCGGTCGGCTCAGCCAGGTGTCCAGGGCGGGAGCGCCCGCGGCTCCGCCCACCGCGAAGGGGGTCCAGGCGAAGAAGAAGACGATGTCCGAGCCCGTGAAGTAGGGCGAGGCGTGGTAGCTCACGGTCAGGAAGAGACCGAACGAGAGGGCCATCCCCGCCACCGCGGCCGCCCGCGTCCAGAGGCCGACCAGGACTCCCAGGCCGATGGCGATCTCGCCGATGGAGATGAGCACGCCCATGGTCGATGCCATCGGGACCAGGTGGCTGACCAGTCCGTGGACGGGGCTCGAGCGGGCAGCACCGACCAATTGGGCGTGGATCGAAGACGGGCTCGAGCGCTTGAAGAAGTCGGGGTTGGCCAGCTTCTGGATCCCAGCGAAGAGGAAGGTGACCCCGAGGAACAGGCGCAACGGCATCAGGAGCCACCCCGCGGCCAGCGTGCCGTCGGGCTGGCGGAGGGACCACATGGAACCAGCGGTCGGTCCAGTCCCCTCCGGCCCGGGCCGGTGATCCGACGAGCGTACTCGTGGCGATGCGTCCGCGGTCATGTGGCCGCTCCCATGGCCCGGCACGTTACAGGCTGCATGGCTGGTTGAGACGTCGCTCACCAGGGCTCTGGTCGGTACCGGCGGGGCGGTTGGTGGCCCGGTTGCCCGACGCGTACCATGGACGAGTGGATCAACTGGCACTGGCGCCGGACCGCCTGACAGGCTCGGTTCCGAGGTCGAAGGCCGACACCACCATGCGCCGGTGGCTGCGGGTCCCCGAGGACCGTGCCCCCATCGACGAGTCCGGCACCCACCGGATCTTCAGCGCATCGATCTTCCTTTCCGCCCTGCGCTGCCTGCTCAGCTACATCGTGCTCCCCGTCGTGCTGCCGGCCATCGGCGTGGCCAAGGGCGTCGGACCGGCCATCGGCATCCCCGTCGGCATTCTGGCGCTCACCTTCGACTATCTGGGGATTCGCCGCTTCTGGTTGGCCGACCATCGCCAGCGGTGGGCGTTCACCGCGCTGTACGCGGTGGTCGGGGCCATGGTCCTTACCCTGGTGATCGTGGACATCGTCGACGCGATGCGCTGAGCCCACCGTCGGCGCACGTTCATGAAGGCATCATCCCAGAGGTGCCTGGGGCCGATGTCCGTGGTCGGTGCCCGGGGTCAGGCGAAGTAGACGGCACACGACGTGCCGACGACCAGGCAGTAGATGGAGAACGGCCAGAGGGTCCGGGTCCGGAACCACCGGACCAGGAACCGGACCGAGAGGTAGGCGGCGAGCCCGGCGGCCAGGCTCCCGGCCAGGATCTGACCGCGCACCCCGTTGCCCAGGGGACCGGCGAGGTCGGGGACCTTCAGCACCCCGGCGGCCAGGATGACCGGCGTGGCCAGGAGGAAGGAGAACCTGGCCGCCTCCTCGTGGTCGAGTCCCCGCAGGAGCCCGGCGGCCATGGTGACCCCGGAGCGGCTGATGCCGGCCAGGAGGGCGAGGATCTGGGCCACCCCGATGGTGACGCCGTCCCGAATCCTGAGGGTGGCCAGGCGCCGGGTGGCCGTGGCCGTGGGGGCGGCGCCGGTGGCCGCGCCGGTCGGGCGGTCGGGCGCGGTCGTCCCGGTCGTCCGGCGGCGCAACACCTCGGCCCCGGCCAGTATCAGGCCGTTGACGGCGAGGAAGATGCCGGCCAGCTGGGGCTTGGCGAACAGGGTCCGGAAGGTGTGCTCGAACAGGAATCCGGTGAGTCCCACCGGGATGGTGGCGACGACCAGCAGCCAGGCCATCCGCTCATCGGGCGTCTGGATGGACCGGGTCCGAAGGCTGCGGAAGAAGCCGCTGATGATCCGGGCCCAGTCCCGCCGGAAGAAGACGAGGAGGGCGGTGGCGGTGGCCACATGCAGCCCGACGATGAAAGCGAGGTAGAAGGACTCGCTGGCGGACTGGTCGTTGACCAGGTTGTGCCACCCGAAGACCGCCGGGACCAGCACGCTGTGACCGAGGCTCGAGACCGGGAAGAGCTCGGTGGCCCCCTGGAGCAGACCGATCACGATCGCCTGGAGGTAGGACACTTGCCGTGGTTCCTTTTCGTGGAGGGGTCGGGTCGGGACCTCCGGTACCCGGGGCCCGCTCCGAATGCCAGGCCGGCGCTTTGGCTACCGTAGGAATATAGGGGCCGGGCCCGTGCATGAGGTGGCGTCAACGGAGGAGGCAGGATGAGCGGCGTCGCCGGGGAGCGTTGGTCGGAGTCGACCGCCTTGGAGGCCTGGCAGCTCGTGCTGCAGATGCTCGGGGACACGACCGCCATGGTCCGGTCCGAGGCGGAGACCGAGCTCGAACTGGTGGAGGGCCTCCGGGTCATCGCCCGGGTGGCCGCGCTCTGCTCCGAGGTGTCGTTGGACGTCGACCCCGAATGCCCGTGGTTCTTCAGCATGAACACCGAGGTGCGGCTGATCGGCGGTCCCAACCCCGACGGCGAGTACCACCTGGCCATGATCGACGGCCGCCTCCGCTACCGGGTGAGCGGCGATCGGAATTCAGTGACCTACCTCGGGTTCCAGGTACTCGCCGGCACCGGTCTCGCCCCCCGCCGGATGGCCGCCCACGTGTCGGACCGCGACCTGGCCGTCGACGCCTCCGGCCGGTTCTCCCTCGTCCTCGCCACCGAGGAGCCGGCCGCCGACGAGCTCGATGGCGCCACCTGGGTGGCGGTGCCGCCTGACGCCTCAGCCATCGTCGTGCGCCAGTACATCGCCGATCGGGCCTCGGAGACGCCGGCCCGGTTGGCCATCGAGAGCCTCGACCAACCCGGGCGTCCCAGCCCGCCCACCGACAGCCTGGTGGCCGGGCAGCTCACGGCCATGGCCTGGACCATCGCCAAGCTGACCACGCTGCACAAGACGGTCCGGCCCGAACTCCTCGAACGGCCCAACCGGCTGCTCACGGCGGAGGCCGCCGAGCTGGGCGGTGACAACACCACGCCGGACAACTTGTACATGATGGGCACGTTCCGGCTGGCCGGGGGGGAATCGCTCGTCCTCGAAATCGAGCCACCGGAGACCCGCTACTGGAGCGTCACCATCGAAAACATCTGGCACGAGTGCATCGACACCCGCCGTCGCACCACCTCGCTGACCAACGCCGGGGCGATCCGCCGCGGTGACGGCACGGTGCGGGTGGTCATCTCCGCTACCGAGCCGGAGGAGGAACCCGGCGCCGTCAACTGGCTCGACACCGGGGGTCGCCACCGCGGGTTCGTCATGCTCCGGTGGTTGGACAACCCGAGCCCGCCGGTGGTGCTGACCTCACTCCTCGCCCGGCCGGCCGGCCGGGTCGCCGGGCGCCCGTGACCACCCGCCGCTTCAACCGCCAGCAACTGGTCGACGCCGCCGTCGAGCGGACGGGACTCGACGACCTGGGCGAGCCCACTTGGCAGGAGGGACTGGACCGGCTGCTGGACGACCTCGGTGACTCCGCCCGGCTCAACGATGTGGGCGTGGTGCTGGTGGAGACCGAGACAGTGAACTATCTGTCCAACCGGCTGGGCATCGTCGCATGGAGGGCATCCCACCCCGGCGTGTCCGAGCAGGCCGTCGCCCGGCCCGTGGTCATCTGCGGCCAGCCGCGCACCGGCACGACCATCCTCTACGACCTGTTGGCCCTGGACCGTTCGCACCGGGCCCCGCTGACCTGGGAGGTCGACAGTCCCTGCCCCCCGCCGGCCACGGCCACCTTCGAGACCGACCCGCGCATCGACGAGTCGCAGGCCGTGGCGGACATGGCCGATGTGCTCATCCCCGGATTCAGCACGTTCCACCCGCTCGGGGCCCGACTGGCCCAGGAGTGCGTCCGGATCACCGCCAGCGACTTCCGCTCCATGATCTTCCCGACCCAGTACGAAGTGCCGCAATACGACCGGTGGCTGCTGCACGAGGCGGACATGGCTCCGGCCTACCGCTGGCACCGGGCCTTCCTCCAGCACCTGCAGTCCGGACACGCCGGCGACCGCTGGCTGCTGAAGTCGCCCGCCCACCTGTGGCACCTCGGTGCGCTGATGGCGGAGTACCCCGACGCGGTGGTCATCCAGACCCATCGCGACCCGCTCAAGGTCATCGCCTCGGTCAGCGCCCTGGCCGCCCACCTGCGCCGGATGGCCTCCGACTCGCCCTCGGTGGCCGCCGCCGCCACCCAGTACTCCGACGACATCTTCGTCGGGTTGGATCGCTCGATGGCCGCCCGGGCCGACGGGACCCTGCCCGCCGGGCAGGTGATCGACGTCCAATTCGGAGACTTCATGGCGGATCCGTTCCGGACCATCGGCCTCATCTACGACCAGTTGGGCACCGAATTCACCGCCGACGCCGAGGCCCGCATGCGGGAGTTCCTGGCCGGCCACCCCGGTGACGGCGGTGGCGGCGGGAGCCGGTACTCGTTCGTCGACACCGGTCTGGATCCCGGCCAATTGCGTGAGCGGGCCCGCGGCTACCAGGAGTTCTTCGGCGTCGTCTCCGAGGACATCGTCTGACCGGTCGGGCCCCCGATGAGACACCCGTAGGGTTGGATACTGAAGTGGTGACCACAATCCGCCCAGCCGCGGCCGAGTCAGAGCCGTCGCCCCCACTGCCTTTGGGCCTCGACGCGCCCGGGGACCCCGCGCCGGTTCCGGCGCCGGTCTCACTGGCGGACGCCGCCACCCGGGCCGGGCTCGACGACCTGCCCGAGGACTCGATCCTGCGCACCTTCCACCCCGCCGTGGCCAGCTGGTTCCGGCGGCGCTTCCCGTCCGGGCCGACCGAGCCCCAGCGCGCCGGATGGCCGCGCATCGCCGGCGGCGAGGACGTCCTGGTTGCCTCCCCCACCGGTACCGGCAAGACGCTGACCGGCTTCTTGGTGGCGATCGATGCCGCCTACCGCGCCCATGCCCCGGGGAGCGCAGGTCCGGACCGCTCCCCCGCCGGACCGGGCGTCGTGTACGTCTCCCCCCTCCGGGCCCTGGCCACTGACGTGCACCAGAACCTCCAGCTTCCGCTGGAGGGCATCGCCGACGAAGCCGACCGGCTCGGCCTGGGCGCCCCGGCCCTCTCCGTGGCGGTGCGGACCGGCGATACGCCGGCGGCCGAACGGGCGGCCATGCGCCGATCACCCCCCGACCTACTGGTGACCACGCCCGAGTCGCTCTACCTTCTCCTCACCGCCCCGTCCTCGAGGGCCATCCTGCAGGGCGTGCACACCGTCATCGTCGACGAGGTGCACACGCTGGCCCGCGACAAGCGGGGGGCGCACCTGGCCCTCACCCTCGAGCGACTCGACCACCTGGTCTCGGCCCACGGGGGCCGCCTGCAGCGCATCGGGCTCTCCGCCACCCAGCGCCCCCTCGAGGTCGTGGCCCGCCTGCTGTCGGGCTCGGATCCGCAGCGGCGCCCGACGGCCATCGTCGACTGCGGCCACCGGCGGGACCTCGACGTGGCCATCGAGCTGCCGGAGAGCGAGCTCGAGGCGGTCGCCAGCGGAGGCCAGCTCTCCGACGTGCTCGACCGCATCGCCGCCCACGTGCTCGAGCACCGGACGACGCTGGTCTTCGTCAACACCCGGAAGATGGCCGAGCGGGTCGCCCATCAGCTGGCCCAGCGCCTCGGGTCCCCGACGGAAGACCCCGACCCTCACGGCGCCCCCGGACACGGCCGGGATCCGATCGACGCCGCCCTCCAGGTGGCGGCCCACCACGGCAGCCTTTCGTCCGCCCGCCGGCGCATCGTCGAGCAGCGCCTACGGGCCGGTGACCTGCGGGCCCTGGTGGCGACGGCCTCCCTCGAGTTGGGGATCGACGTGGGCCCGGTGGAGCTGGTCTGCCAGATCGGATCCCCCCGGGCCATCGGGACGTTCCTCCAGCGGGTGGGGCGGGCCAACCACCAGCTCGAGGGAACGCCGGCCGGCCGCCTCTATCCCCTCACCCGGGACGAGCTGGTCGAATGCACAGCGCTGCTGGCGGGGGTCCGAGCCGGGCACCTCGATGTGCTCGAGCCCCCGGTCGCCCCCCTCGACGTGCTCGCCCAGCAGGTCATCGCCGAGGTTGCCGCCGCCGACGAATGGGAAGTCGACGGCCTCTACCGCCTGGTACGGGGGGCGGCGCCCTACGCCGGGCTCAGCCGGAACGCGTTCGACGAGGTGGTCGAGCTGGTCTCGTGGGGCATCCAGACGGGGAGGGGCCGTCGGGGTGCCCACCTCCACCACGACGCCGTGAACGGCCGACTCCGCGCCCGGCGGGGGGCGCGGCTGGCCGCGCTCACCAGCGGCGGCGCCATCCCGGAGACCGGCGACTACCGCGTGGTCCTCGACCCGGACGGGGTCACCGTGGGATCGGTGCACGAGGACTTCGCCGTCGAAGCCACCGCCGGCGACATCTTCCTGCTGGGCACCCACTCGTGGCGGGTGGTCAAGGTCGAGACGGGGACCGTGCGGGTCCGGGATGCCGGTGACCTCCCCCCGACCATCCCCTTCTGGCTGGGTGAGGCGCCCGCCCGCACCGCCGAGCTCTCCGAGGAGGTCGGCGCCCTGCGGGCCGGGCTCGAGCCCCTGTTGCGCGCCGGTGACGGCGCCGGGGCCAGAGAGGCCGTCCGCCGCCGGACCGGCGTGTCGGCGGAAGTGGCGGACCAGGTGGTCGCCTACCTGGGCGCCGGGTTGGCGGCGCTCGGAGCCCTGCCCACCAGGGACCGGATCGTCATCGAGCGGGTCTTCGACGAGAGCGAGGGAACCCAGCTCATCGTGCATGCGCCCTACGGCGGCCGCATCAACCGGGCGCTCGGGCTGGCATTGCGCAAACGCTTCTGCGTCTCGTTCGACTTCGAGCTCCAGGCTGCCGCCGACGACGACACCGTGGTCCTCTCCCTCGGACCGCAGCACAGCTTTCCGCTGCCCCAGGTGCCCAAGATGCTCCAGAGCCGCACCGCCACCGACGTCCTGACCCAGGCCGTGCTCCTGCACCCGATGCTGGCCGCCCGGTGGCGTTGGAACCTCAACCGGGCCCTGGTGGTCCCCCGGTCCCGCGGTGGGCAACGGCGCCCGATCCACCTCCAGCGGATGGAGGCCGAGGACCTCCTGGCCGCGGTGTGGCCGGCCCTGGCCGGCTGCCAGGAGAACGCCGGCGCCGGCCCGGTCCCTGTGCCCGACCACGTACTGGTGCGCCAAACGGTGGCGGACTGCCTGTCCGAGCCGCTCGACTCCGCCGGCCTGGTCGCCCTGCTCGAGGACCTCGAGTCGGGCCGGGTCGCCGTCCACTTCACCGAGTCGGCCGAGCCCTCCCCGCTGGCCCACGGCATCCTGACCGGCCGGCCCTTCACCTTCCTCGACGGCGCTCCCCTCGAGGAGCGGCGGACCCGGGCGGTGGCCGTCCCCCGCGGCCTCGGGCCGATGGGGCCCGCCGGCCTGCCCGTCGCCCCCTCGGAGCTGGGCCCGCTCGACGACGGTGCCGCCGCCGAGGTGCTCGACCAGGTGCGCCCCCGGCCACGTGACCCCGACGAACTGCACGATCTCCTCCTGTCCCTGGTCCTCTGCCGGCCGGTTCCGGCCTGGGACGCCTGGTTCGGACAGCTCCGGGCCGACGGTCGGGCCTCGGTGGTGGCCGGGGCGTGGGTGCCGACCGAGCGACTGGCCATGGCCCAGGCGGTGGACCGGTCGATGACCGACCCCGCGGTGGCGGCCGACGAGGCGCTGGCCGAGTGCGTCGGCGGCCACCTCGAAGTGGCCGGGCCGGTCACCGTCGACCAGCTGGTAGGCGAGGAAACGCTGCCCACGGGCTCGGTCCGGGGCGTGCCGGTCACCGTGGCCCGGGCCCGCACCGGCCTGGCCCGGCTCGAGGCCCTCGGCTCGGCCATCGAGCTGCCCGACGGTCGCTGGTGCGCCCGCCACCTGCTGGTTCGCCTGCACGCCGCCAGTCGAAGCCGCCGACGGCGCCACGTCGAGCCGGCCAGCGTCGCCGACTTCATGCGGTTCCTGGCCTGCTGGCAGCATGTGGCCGCCGGGACCCAGGTCGAGGGGCGCTCGGGCCTGCTGTCGGTCATCGAGCAGTTGCAGGGCCACGAGATCGCCGCGGGGGAATGGGAGCGGCACGTGCTGCCGGCCCGGGTGGCCGGCTATGACCCCCGTTGGCTCGACGAGCTCTGCCTGGCCGGTGAGGTCGCCTGGGGCCGGCTGACGCCGCGACCCGAGCCGGAGCCGGCCGGTGACCAGGGCGGGCCCGCGCTCTCGGCAGCACGGAGAGGATCGTCGACGCCGTCGCCGGCCACCCCTCTGGCCATCGTGGCCCGCCAGGACCTGGCCTGGATGCTCGCTGCTGTCCGCACCGACAGGGGCCTCGTCGAGCCGGTGACGGGAGCGTCGGCGGACGTCCTCGCCGCCCTCCGGGCCCGGGGCGCCTGCTTCCGCGCCGAGCTGGCCCCGGCATCGGGCCGCCTGGACGCAGAGGTCGACGAGGGCCTCTGGGACCTGGTGGCCCGGGGCATGGTCACCGCCGATGCCTTCTCGGCGGTGCGCTCCCTCCTCTCGGCGCGGCGGCGCCGACGGTCCGGGATGGCCCGGGGCACCGCCCGGCGGTCCGCGCTCGGACGCCGGCGGGCGGCGGTCGGGACCGGCACCGGCGAGGGTCGCTGGTCCCTCCTCCCCGAGCCAGACGGCACGGGTGCCGGTCTGCAGGACGGTCCGCCGTCCGAAGAGCTGGCCGAGGCGGTGGCCTGGCAGCTCCTGGCCCGATGGGGGGTCACCTCCTGGGAACTGTGGTCGCACGAGTCGTACCGGATCCCGTGGCGCGACGTGGTCCGGGCCCTGCGCCGTCTGGAGGCCCGCGGCCAGGTGCTCGGAGGCCGGTTCGTCGCCGGTCTCTCCGGGGAGCAGTACGCCACTCCGGAGGCGGCCTCGCTGCTGGCCGACATCCGCGCCGACGCCGTACGGGGGGCCGAGGTGGTGGTGGCGGCGACGGATCCCCTCAACCTGACCGGTGACCTGCTGGGCGGAGTCCGCGTCCCCGCCGTCCGCCACCGGGAGGTCCGCTACCACGGCGGCGTCCCCACAGAGTCGGCGCCCACCGCCCGCGCCGGTTGACGGGCCGACGCCCGACAGCATCCGGCCGCCCGGACCGGCACCGGCGCCCGGTCATGCCCGGTCCCGCCAGTCCGGGTGCAGGCCGTGGGTCAGGGCCAGCTTCTGGGCCCGGATGGTCTGTCCGTTCTCGACCTCGGTCGGGTGCTCGGTCAGCCACACGATGGCCGCCGCCGGGACCGTCGGGGGCGCTCCTGAGTAGTGGCCTTCAAGCCCCAGAGCGGCGGCGTTGACCCTCTGCCGCTCGGTCTCGACGTAGCCCGGGTCCACGTTGTTGGCGCGGATCCCACGATCGCCGAGCTCGACCGCCAACAGTGGCGCGATCCGGTGGAAGGCACCCTTGGAGGCGGCATAGGCCAGTCCCCAGCCCCCCTGCCCGACCGGACCGGGCGGGTCGGCGGTGGCGGTGTGCGAGGTGACGTCCACGATGGTGCCTCTCCCCCGCTCGAGCATGCCGGGCAGCACGGCCTGGATGAGGACGAACTGGGCCACCACGTTGGCAGCCAGCTTGGCCTCGAGGTGCTCCACGCTGAGCTCCACGATCGGGACCATGCTCCCCGGCCCGGTGTCGACGGCGTTGTTCACGAGGAGGTCCACACCGCCCCATTCGGCGATGACCCGGTCCACCGACTGGCGAAGGGCCGAGTGGTCGTGCAGATCGGCCACCAGGGCGAGGGCTCTGACCCCGCATCCGCGGACCAGCGCCGCCGTCTCCTCGAGGCTCCCGGGGAGCGGGCGCCCCGCTCCGGTGTCCGAGTCGTCCCGTCCCTCCCCGGCCCGCACCGTACGCCCGGTGACGGCCACGTCCCATCCGGCATCGGCGAGAGCTATCGCCGTGGCCTTGCCGATGCCGCGGGTGGCCCCGGTGACCAGGGCCCGCTTGCCGGCGCCGTCGGTGGACACCGTCCGGTTCTAGCAGACAGGCCTGCCGCGGCCGGGCGCTAGGGGGACGACCCCCACCGGGCCAGCTGTGGGTCAGGAGGCCTTTCGGCGGGCGGCGGACTTCGGGGCCGCCGGCTTCTTCGCCCCGGTGAACTTGGCCGGCTTCGCCACCTTCTTGGCCGCCGACGATCGGGCCCGGGACGGTCGTGGCGCGGCGGCATCCGGGTCGGCCGAAGGCGCGGGCTCGGGTTGGGTCGACTTGCCGGGATTGGACCGGGCCGATTTGATACTGGCGCTCAGCGCCTCCATCAGGTCGACCACCTTGGTCGGCTGGGCGGCGACGACCCCGACGATCTCGTTGCCCTGCCGCTTCGTCTCGACCAGGCCCTCGACCTTCTGGCGGTGGGTGTCGTGGTACCGGTCGGGATCCCAGTTGCTCTCCATCGACTCGAGCAGCAGCTGGGCCATGTCGACCTCGCGCTCGGTGAGCTCGACCGCGTCCGGAAGCGCCGGCAGCTCCGTGCTCGGCGACCGGATCTCGTCGGCGAAGTACATGGTCTCCAACTTGAGGACGTCATCCCCGGGACGGATGGCCACCGGGTACTCCTTGTTCCGCATGACCAGGGTGCCGATGGCGACCTTGTTGGCGTTGCGCATCACCTGGCGTAGGAGGGAGTACGCCTTGCTGGCGGCCTCGCCCTCGGGAGCCAGGTAGTAGGTGGTACGGAAGAAGACCGGGTCGATCTCGTCCAGGTCGACGAAGTCGGTGATCTCGATCAGTCGTGAGCGCTCGGGCTCGGCTGCGGCCAACTCGTCGTCGGTCAGCATCACGTACTCGCCCCCGCCCAGATCCACGCCCTTGATGATCTCGCCCGACTCCACCTCCTTGCCGGTCCGCTCGTTGACCTTCCTGTAGCGGATTCGGTCCGATGTCCCGGCTTCGAACTGGTTGAAGTGAATGGTCTTGTCCTGAGTCGCCGGATAGAGCCCGACCGGGACATTCACCAACCCGAAGTTGAGGGATCCCTTCCAAATTGTCCGTGCCATGCCCCATAGCATTACCCAGGTCAGGCCTGATCCACCACCCTGATACACCCATTCGTCACACTGTGCCCATGGACTCGACCTCGGCACGCGGGAATATCGACTTCGCCCCGGCCGTGCTCCGGGGTCTCGCCCAGCTCGGGCCCTTCGACCCGTCCCGGGCAGATCTTGCCCTTGAGCTGGGACTTTCCGCCTGGATGCGTCTGGGGCAGACCGATCTCGACGAGGCCCGATCGACCATGCTCCACCTCCGATCGGCGCTCCTGGAAGCGGGGAGGATGGACTCCCGCACCGAGCCGGTGCCCTTCTCCGGACGCTCCCCTCGGCTCGACATGATCAGCCTGGCCTCGTATCTGGGCAATCTGGTCGATCGGGCGGCGTCGTCGGCGCAGTGCGATCCGGAGGCCATCGTGGAGCGGACCATCGAGCGGCTCTCCGCCGCCTAGATATCCCTCAGGCGGTCCGCCGGTTGACACGGGGTAGCGGGCGCGGCACACCATCCGGCGGCCATCGGGATGCCCGAGGGCTCGGGGCGAGGTACGTTGGTGCAGATCCGATGTGCGGGTGCGAGCGGGGCATGGGGGAGGATCCATTGAGACAGTGCAGGACATGGTTGAGCCTCCCCACGGGCGGGGACCGATGACCAGCAACGAAGCGGTCAGGGCCCGGGTCGATGTGGCCATGGCCGGCCAGGGCAGTGCCATCCGGGTCTCCGACGTCCTGGTCATCGCCATCGTCCGCCAGGTCATCGATGCCCTCGGCGTCGGGTACCCGGGCGACGAGGAAGCGCTCCCCCTGCCGGTCCGCAGGATGGAGGAGCAGCTCGAGGCCAGCCGGGAGCTGATCGTCGGCCAGACGGCTCGGGCCGCCAAGCGCGTGGAGGCACTCGACGCCCTCGCGGACGCGGCCAGGCGGTACCGCAAGGCGATGGATCGCGGCAAAGGAAGGAAGGCGGCCCGGGCCAAGCTGTTCGATGCAGTGGCGGCATCGAGCGCCTCACTCGCCTCGCCTCCGGCTCCGAGACTCGGCTCGCCTCCGACGCCGGTTCCGGCTCCGGCTACGGCTCCAAAGCCGGCTCCCGAGGGGTAGGCGGAAGCCGCTCCAGCCGGCTAGGTCTGCCGTCAGCGAGCCGGCCAGCCGAAAAGTTGTTCGAAGATCCCGCTCCACCACGTCCGAGCTGGAGCGATACGTTGATCTCGACATCGACTGGCAACCGGGCCCGGGAGCGTTACGAGAGCACCCGCCCGAGGTACGGAGCGTCGCCGAAGGCATACAGCGCGCCGTCGGTGCCCACCAGGTAGTACCCGTTGCCGTCGAGCGAGGGCGCCATAGATCGGATCGGCGCCGACAGGGACAATCCACCCAGCGACCCGTAGAAGGGAGCGCCGAACGAGAAGATGCCCCCATCGGCGGCCACCATTCGGTATCCCCTCCCGGCCGGGTCGGCGGTGATCCCCACCACCGGTTGGTTCAGGCGGCTGCTGCCCATGGAGCCGAGGAACGGAGCCGAAAACGAGAAGACCCCGCCGTCGGCAGCTACCAGCCAGTACCCGCCCGCAGAGGTGGCGGCCATGCCGACAACCGGTGCATTGAGCCGGAAGTTGCCCGTCGAACCCCGGAACCGCGCATCCCCGAAGGAGAAGACCCCGCCGTCCTTGGCCACCAGCCAGTAGCCCCGGCCGTCGGCCGTGGTGGTCATGGCGATCACCGGGGCGTTGAGGCGCAGTGCGCCGGTCGAGCCGTAGAACTGGGCATCGCCGAGGCAGAAGACGCCTCCGTCAGCGCCGAGGAGCCAGTAGCCCCGGTGGTCCGGCGTGGCGGTGATGCCGACGACCGGCGCGTTGGCCGTGATGGTGAGCGATCCGAGATTGGCGGCGCCCCCGAAGGAGCGGACCTGTCCGGCGGCGTCCGCCAGCCAGTAGCCCGGACAACCGCCCGGGCCGTCGGTCGCCGCCACCGCCAGGTAGGTCCCGGGGCCCGGTTGGTCGGCGTGGGTGTTGCAGCCCGACCCCGCGGCATTCCCGGCGGCCAGGGCGTGCACGAACCCGTTGGGACCGCCGTACGCGCTCCCGTAACGCTGGAGCTGGGGGGTCACGTAGGTCCCTTCTGTGATCTCGTTCCACGAGATGAGGAGCCAACCCTGCGGGTCGCCGGCGGCGTTGCCGTTGTAGAGCGCCTGCAGGGTGGCGCCGTTGTCCCGGGGCACGCAGCCACCAGAACCGTCCAGCTGGCGGTCGAAACCCGGAGAGAGCGGCGCGAAGTACTTCTTGCCCTCGGCGTGGAGGGTGGCGGCGAGCCCGGCCAGCTGTTGGAAGCTCTGGCTGTTGGTCCACGGGTTCTGGCTGGACCAATACGGACTGTCGGCGTCGAAGTACGAGGCCACGGTGGGGTTCCACTGGTTCCACTGGTAGCCCCCGACGAAGTACCACGACGAACGGAACTGCGCACTGATGGCGGCGACGACCGAGGTCGAGTACTTGTAGGAGCCGACCCAGACGAAGGTGGGTCGACCGTCGTTGCTGCGGTCGAACGCCGGGTCATTCCCGTACCGGCTGGTCAGGTAGGACAGGTCGCCGGTGATGGCGGTCTGGGTGAGCGACGGCGACGACGCCTCATACGACAGCCACAGATGGAAGTTGTGGCCTTGGGCCTGCGCCTGGTCGACGGCCTGAACAAGCGAATCGAGACGTGCGTCCTGGGCGTCGGAGGCCGGCGTCTGCGCAGCCGATCCGGCGCCGTACCAGTCCACGGCGAACCCGGACAGTCCGGCGGCGACGGCACTCTGCACGTCGTAGGTGATCTGGGAGGGATTGTCCTCGCTGAAGAGGCTGGCGGGCACATCCGTCTCGATGTTCCCGCTGTAGAGGCTGCTCGGATTGCATCCGCTCGAGTCGAGGGTGGCCGGCAGCGGCAGCGGTGACTGTCCGTAGGGGTAGTTCGCACCCAGCGTGGTCTGCCAGTGTTGCGTATCCCACCACAGGTAGTAGTAGGCGTACATCCCCTGCGAGGAGTTCGTCGACGCGACGGGGGTCCCCTTCGCCGCCCCGGCGGTGGCCGGCGCCGGCGGGCCCGACTGTGCCCGCAGCGAGCCAAGGACAAAGGGCGCGGCAACGAGGGGTACAGCGACCAGGGGTGCGGCGAGTAGAACCAGGGCGGCCACGCCGAATTTGGCGCGGACATGATGCCAGCTGAGACCTCTCATGCAGGCTCCTTCCCTCCCATAGGCGAGCGACCGACCAGCAGGAGTACGAGAACTGGGGCCTAGAATTCTTCTCGGCCGCTTTCGATGCCTCCTGAAGCAATTTCTCCCGTGGAGCCCACGCCAGGCAAATCCCCTGTCAGCCGCAGGTCAGATGGCTCTCTGAGCGGCCGGACGCGCCATGCACTCGCGCAATCGCCGGTGGGTACGACGCGAGTAGTTTCAGCTGCAACATGTCCGGCACCTGTCCACCAGCGACCAGAGCCTGTCCGGTGCGGACCCGATGACCAATGGCGTGGCGCCGGAGAACCCGGCAGGCCGCTTGTGCAATTGTGAGCGCCGGTGAGTGCCGTCGAGTGGGTGACGGCAAAGGATCCCGGCCTCCTGGCGGCCAAGCGGTCGCTCCGGGCAGCGGTGGTCATGCCCTTCGTCTTCGGACTGACCCATCTGCTCTTCTCCAATCCACAGGTCAGCCTCTTCGGGGCGTTCGGCTCCTTCGCCCTGCTACTCCTGGTGGATCCGCCGGGTCGACCGCGAATCCGACTGGCCTCCTACCTGACGCTCTTCTTGGTGGGGACTGGCTTCATCGCACTCGGCACATCCGTGTCGACCTACAAAGTGGTGGCGATCGTGACGATGGGGATCGTGGGCTTCGGCGTCCTCTTCGCTGGGATCGTCTCACCCCAGGCGGCCACCTCTTCGACGGCCGCCCTTCTGATGTTCGTGCTCCCGGTCACAGTGACCCAGCCGGCCGCGGCCACCGGACCCCGCCTGGTCGGATGGATCATCGCCAGCGCGTTCTGCATCCCTGCGTGCATGTTGGTCTGGCCGACGCCTTGGCACGACAAACTCCGTCATCGACTGTCGGCGACCGCGGGCGCCGTCAGCCGGCTGGCCACGTCGATCGCCACCGGCGGGTCGGATCGGGAGGCAAAGGAGTCGGTGGCGTCGGAGCTGTCGCTCCTGCAGGCCGAGTTCGCCGGGACCCCGTACCCCCCGACCGGTGCCGCGGGAGGTGCCGTCGCCCTGGCCAAACTCGTCGGTCGGCTCGAATGGGTGGCAAGCAGCACCATCCTGGTCAGCGAGGGCACGGCCCCCTCCCCGCAGCAACCAGCCGAGGACCTGATCGGCCACGTGGCTGACTCCCTGCACCTGAGTGCATCGCTCATCTGCGGCCCCAACGCCCGTCCGCTTGACGACACGGCGCTCATCCGATCGGTCCAGCAGTCGAACCGGCGGCTCGACCGCCTCATCGAAGCCGATCTCGAGGCCGAGGTCTCGAGACTTTCCAGACCCGGTCCCGATGCCGGCCCTGCCGATGTCGATCCTGTACCCGCCACGGTCGAAGTCCCTGCCGAGCCGGGGGGGCGCGGGCCCGACCAGGGGATCGCATCCGCGTTGGACCCCAGTCTCCGCATTCGCGCGTTGGGGATCGCCACCGAGATGGTGGCGGACGCCACGCTGGAGGCGGTCGGGGCCCAGGCCGTGGGCGATCGAAGGCTGGGGGCCGGCACCGACATCCACCCGCGTCCGTTCTGGCGGCGGCTCTCCTCGCAACTCTCCCTCCACTCGGTGTGGTTCCGCAATGCCGTGCGAGGGAGCGTGGGACTCGCCCTGGCGGTGGCCGTCGTGGAGATCACCGATGTCGAGCACGGATTCTGGGTGGTGCTGGGCACGCTGTCCGTGCTTCGGTCGAACGCCCTGGGGACCGGCGCCACCGCTGTGCGCGCCGTCGGAGGGACGGCAGTGGGCTTCGCGGTGGGCTCGGCCATCATGGTCGGCGTGGCCGGTCATTCCGTCCTGTTGTGGGCGCTGCTCCCTCTGGCCGTGCTGGTGTCGGGCGTGGCGCCGTCGGTGGTCTCCTTTGCCGCCGGGCAGGCGGGCTTCACATTGGTGGTGATCATCCTGTTCAACATCATCGAGCCCACCGGCTGGCGGGTGGGCCTGACCAGGATCGAGGACGTGGCCATCGGCTGCGGGGTGAGCGTCGTCGTCGGGCTGCTGTTGTGGCCCCGGGGGGCGACCGCAGCCCTCGGACGTGCCCTGTCCGACGCCTTCGTCCAGAGCTCGGGCTACCTGGCCGAAGCCGTCGCCCGATTGACCACCACCACCCATGAGGTCGACACCGGTCCCGCCCATCGGGCATCTCACCGCGCCTACCTGCGACTCGATGACGCCTTCCGTGAATTCCTGGCCGAGCGGGGCGCCAAGGTGGTGCCGGTCGAAACCGCGGCCAGGCTGTTCTCCGGATCGAACCGGATCCGATTGGCCGCGTACACGCTGGCCACGCTCCCCGTGCCGGCCTCCGAGTCGATCGGACCGGAGATCGAGTCGGTCGCCATCGCCGGGGCGGTCCTGCGCGACGCCTATGCGGAGCGCCACCGCTGGTACGAGGAGTTCGCCGATGTGCTGGGCAACCGACGACCTTCGCTGGACGCGCCCCCGGCCCATGACCAGATGCTGCACAGCGTCCTGCAGGCGGCCTTCGAGGATGCACGTACCGGTCGTCGGCCTGACCAGTTGCGCACCACGATGCGAATGCTCTGGGCCGACGAGTTGCTCGAGTCACAGCAGCAGATGCAGACGGACCTGGCCGGGTCAGCCACGCACTTCGCCGGCACGGGCACGGCGATGCTGGCGCCATGACCTGAACGCCGGCGTTCATCGGTCCGGCATTGACCGCACAAGGTTGGCCGATACTCGATCTGGATCAGATCTCGTCGACGGACCTGGGCGTGCGCAGGATCATGACCGAAGCGGCAACCAGCAGGACGGCGCCGAGCACTGCGAAGACAAAGTGCCACCAACTCCAATAGAACTGCCGGGTGATGCTTACGGCCGAGGGGGCGGCACACCCTGACTGGAAAGTCGGACAGGTGGTCGTGTTCGGTACCGTGGCAACGACGGTGCCGGTGAATCGGGTGACCGTCCACAGAACCCACATGGCCCACAATCCCACGACCACGACGATCCGCAGGGGTTGATTTCGAATGACCACGGAGTGATCTTGCCAGAGATGGACGCTCCGCGGCCCTCAGGGTGGACCCCGAACTCGGGTCGGATCCAAGGGGTGACCCACGGAGTCCGGTGCCACACCCGCGCATTTCGAGGCAGATCGTCGATGGATTCTGCCGGCCACTCGCGTACCGGGGCAGGGGCGCCGGCGCCCTCCGATTTGCCTCCACCGGCCCACCACTCTTCAAACCGAGCCGGCGTCGTCCCGAGCCCTTCAAATCGAAGGCGAGGTGTGCGAGAGTGCAAGTATCCCTCGAGGACGGAGGTCGGCATGCCCGCTCACCCGAACGTAAAGAGAATAAGCGACGCCTACGCCGCGTTCGCCAAGGCTGATCTCGCCGGGGCCCTACAGGACCTGGCTCCCGACGCCGTGTTCCACTTCAACGGCTCGGGCCCGCTCAGTGGCGACCACACCGGCAAGGACGAGATCAGCAAGGCCCTGATCGGCACGTTCGACCTGACCGGCGGCACCCAGAAGCTCGACATTGCCAGCATCTACGCCGACGATCACCACGGTGTGGTCGTGCTCCGCGAGACCGCGAGTCGTCCCGACGGGGCGACCCTGGATGTCGACGAGGTCCATGTCCTGGCCATCGACGCCGAGGGGAAGATCACCGACCTGTGGGATCTCCCCAGCGACCCCGATTCGCACGACCGGTTCTTCGACGGCGAGTAGGAATTCAAGCAGGGCATTCTCTCCGGTTCGAGGGTTGCTCTGCGCACCCGGAGGAAACCTGTCACAGCTCAAGGTGTACCAACCGAATGGGCCGCGGCCGGCTGATCGCCGATCACCGTTGATGCCATAGTCGTCCCGCTTCACGACGCCTGACCGGACCAACATTCCGGCGTCGAGCGGTGCACGTCCGGCCGAGGGTTTGGGATAGCTTATGCCATCGAACACGTGGCGGACACCACTTCTCCGGGCAATCGGCGGGCACACCTTGCATGCATCGGAATCATCCTTGTCCTCGCCCTGGCGTGGTTCTCCCCACTGCTGATCGGCGATTCATTCTCAGCGGTTCCCGGCTACGAGTCCGCGGTCTACCCCTGGGCGGCGACCAACCGTTCACACGCGTTCTACCCTCAGTCCGATCAAGCCGCATTGAGTCTCCCGTGGCAGGCCGAGCTGACCGATGCCCTCAAGAGCGGAACGATTCCATTCTGGAATTCAGAATCCTTCGGGGGAGCACCGCTCTATGCCAACGGGTCGAGTGCACTTCTCTACCCTCCCCGCGTACTCCTGGCGATGACGGTCAGTCCAACTACGGAGCACAACTTGTTGTCCTTCATGCACGTTGCGCTGGCC
>DATBOO010000009.1:0-11177 GCA_036553725.1 Acidimicrobiales bacterium
CCGCCGGGGAAGGTCTTGAGGCCCCCGGACACGCCGTAGGCGGTGCCTCCCGGGGAGTTGACCGCCCCCTCGAAGCCGGTGGCCAGGGCCTCATGGAGGCTCGGGGCCAGGTTCACGTGGCCGGTGACCTGGGGGGCGAACTTCTTCACCACCGTGCCGGACGGGGCGACGACGGCCGCCGCCACCTGGGGGGCGTAGCGGGTGCCCCCGTTGGCGAAGGTCGCATAGGCCACCGCCTGCTCGATGGGAGTGATGACGGTGGTCCCCTGCCCGAAGGCCATCTCGACGTTGTCGCCGGCGTACCAGGTGGTGTTGGGGAAGCCCTTCGGGCTCATGGCGTGCAGCTTGTTCCGCTCGGCCTGGCTGTCCACCCGGCCCTGGACCTCGCCGGGCAGGTCGATGCCGGTCAGCTCGCCGAGCCCGTACTGGTGGGCCTGGTCCTGGATCGGAGTCTGCCCGTAGGCCGGGTTGGACCGGTTGTCGTAGAACATGGCGCCCAGGTTGTAGAAGAAGTCGTCGCTGGACACGGTGAGCGCGCTGGAGACGTTGAAGGTGCCGTTCGGGTCCCCGTCGCTGTTGTGGAAGATGCAGGTCGTGCTGCCGTACTGGCACCCGGGGATCGTGTAAGTGCCCTTGTCGTAGAAGGAGTAGCCCGGAGTGATCAGGCCGAGCCCGAGGGCAGCGGTGGCGGTGTTGAGCTTGAAAGTGGACCCCGGGGTGTAGAGCCCCTGGATGGTGCGGTTGATCAGGGGATCGTTGTTGTTCTGGTCCTTGAGGGTGGCGTAGGCGGCATCGGAGATCCCCCCCACCCAGATCGAGGGGTTGTAGGTCGGGAACGAGGACAGGGCGTAGACGGCGCCGGTCTGCGGGTTCATCACCACCACCGCCCCGCCGGTGGCCCCCGGGTAGCAGCCGGCCTTGTTGTTGCACTGGGGATCGAAGGTGTTGCGCAGACTGGTGATCTGGCTGGCCAGGGCATTGTCGGCCACCTGCTGGAGGTTGGTGTCCAGATTGGTGACCACGTTGTCGCCGGCGGTGGACGGGGTGGTCCGGAGGGTGCCGACCACCTGGCCCTTGGGGTCGACCTCCAGTTGCTGGCTGCCGGGGGTGCCCCGCAGGTCGGACTCGTACTGCCGCTCGAGGCCCGACTGACCGAACGGGTCGCCGGCCTGGTAGCCCTGGGCGGCGTGGGCCTTGAGGTCGGTGCTGTTGATGGCCCCGACATACCCGAGGGTCTGGGCCGCCGGGTAGCCGGACTGAGCCGGCCCGGGGAGCTCTCCTTGGGGGTAGTTGCGCTGGGTCGTCGCCACCCAGGACACGCCGGGGAAGTCGTCCTGGTGCTCCTTGATGTAGAGGATGTCGGCGGGCGGGGCGTTGGACAGGATCGGCACCGGCTTGTAGATGCTGTTGCGGAGGTCGGCGATGGAGGCGTTGACCTGGGCGGGGGTCTCCCCGATCAGGGCGGCGAGCCGCCCGACCACCTCGGGATGCTGCTGGGCGGCCACCCGGGACAGGGTGATCTGCCGGACGACCAGATTGTCGGCCAGCGGATTCCCGTAGCGGTCGAGGACGAGGCCGCGCACCGGGTCGACGGCCACGGCGCGGATCTGGTTGGCCGATACGGCGTGGGCCGCGGCCGGGGCCTGCAGCACCTGCAGCGTCCACAGTCGGAGCCCCAGCAGGGCAAAGAGCCCGGCCACGACGAGCCCGGTGATCCGCAGGCGGAGCCCGGGGCGGGCCGCACTGGTGTCCGGGGCGTCGAGCACCGCCCCGACCGAGAAGCGGTTCTGGTGGAGCTTGGGCTGGCGGGGCTTCTTCCGCTCCGGGCTCCGGTCCTTCTCCGGGCGCAGATAGTGCCGGCCACCGCTGAACGGGTGTCGCAGGGATCGGCTCACGGGCGTCCAGTATCCCAAGTCGGCGGACGGATGGGTACGCGCGTAGGCCCGCAGCTCATCGCAGGACGCCGGTGGCGGTGGCCGAGGTGGGCACCCCTTCCGTCGAGACCTCGGGCAGCGCCCAGGCCACCAGGCGGAGTGCGGGCAGGGCCAGGACGGCATTGACCAGCGACACCAGCAGCACGATCTGAGCCACGCCGGCGTGGAGCATCTGGGGCTGGCCCAGCACCGATCCGAGCACGGCATAGATCACTTCGTAGAGCGCGCTGCCGGCCAGGGCGGCGAAGGGAGGGAGCCACAGGGCCGTGCGGTCCAGGGCCAGGGTCGCCCCGCCCACCGCGAACCCGACCAGGCAACCGACCAGCGCCGACAGCCCGAACGGGGTGGGCAGGAAGAGATCGGCCACCAGGCCGGCCCAGAACCCCATCGAGGCACCGCGGCTCGGTCCACCGACGATGCCCGCCACGATGGGCAGGAGGATCATGATGTCAGGGTGGACCCCCCCGATCCGGAGGTCGAGGACCAGCGTCTGCTGCACGGTGACGAAGAGGGCCATCACCAGGGCGATCCGGGCCACGTCCCGCGCCGTCACCGGGGCACCCGCATCCCGGCGGGGGGCCCGGAACGGAAGGACCGGGTCACGACGGTGGTCTCACGGTGACGGCCCGTAGGACAGCAGCACTGACACGTAGCGGAGGTGGGCGAGGTCGGCCGCCGGCTGGAGCACCACCGACTCCTGGGAGGCGGTGGCGCCGGTCTTCGACGAGACCACCCTGGCCACCGGGATCCCGGCGGGGAAGAGGGCGCCCTGGAGCCCGCTGGTGACAAAGGGCTCGCCGACGGCCAACTGCGTGTTGGTGGGGACCAGGTCGGCGTCGAGGGGCTTGCCCGAGCCCTGGCCGTTGAGCACAGCCAGCGAACCGGGGGGTGGGCCGTAGCGGGCACCGACCACCGACTGGCCGTCGGTGACCAGGCGCACCGTGGCCGTGTTGTGGCTGGCCTGGACGACCTGCCCGACCAATCCGCCAGCCCCGACCACCGGCATCCCGACCTGGACGCCCTGGCTGCGTCCGACCCCGATGTCGATGGTGGCGGCGAAGTCGCTGGTCCCGTAGTTGGTCACTTCAGCCGGCACAGTCTGCAGGTTCCCGACGAAGGGCAGGTTGAGCACCGCGCTGAGCTGCTTCATGGCCTGTTCGGTGTCGGCCGCCGAGCGCCCCTGCATCTTCAGTTGGTTGATCTCGGCCTGGAGCTTCTGGTTCTGCTGGCGGACGGCGCCGTAGTGGACCGAGCCGGCGAGGAAGCTCCCCACCGGTTGGGTGACATCGTTCACCGCGGACCGCACCGGGGAGAAGGCGTCGGCCGACGCCGACTTCACGCCGGAAATGACCCGGTGGAACCCGCCCCGTGCGTCGAGGGTGATGATGGTGACCGAAGCCAGAACCAGCAGGAGCAGGGTGGTGCGGGGCCGGCGGGACCGCCGCGACTTCGCCACGGGAGACGAGCTCTCCGGTCGTTCAGCGAGCGGACGAGGTGATGAGGACCTGCTTCAAGGCCTCGAACTCCTCGAGGCACTGCCCACTCCCTATGGCCACGCAGTTCAGCGGGTCCCGGGCCACCACGATCGGCATTCCGGTCTCCTGGGTCAGTCGGCTGTCGAGCCCGTGCAGCAGCGCGCCACCGCCGGTCAGGACGATGCCCTGCTCCATGATGTCCGCAGCCAGCTCGGGGGGCGTCCGGTCGAGGGTGACCTTGACGGCGTCCACGATGGCCGAGACCGGCTCGTCGATGGCCTTGCGGATCTCCTGGGTCGAGATCACCACCGTCTTGGGCAGCCCGGTGACCAGGTCGCGGCCGCGGATCTCGGCGTGCAGCTCCTCCTCGAGCTCATAGGCCGAGCCGAGGGCGATCTTGATCTCCTCGGCGGTGCGCTCGCCCAGGGCCAGGCTGTACTCCTTCTTGACGAAGGACACGATCGCCTCGTCCAACTCGTCGCCGCCGATCCGGATGGACTGGCTGGTCACGATGCCGCCGAGGGAGATAACCGCCACTTCGGTGGTTCCCCCCCCGATGTCGACGACCATGTTGCCGGTCGGCTCGTGTACCGGGAGACCCGCCCCGATGGCCGCGGCCATCGGCTCCTCGATGATGTAGGCCTTGCGGGCACCGGCGTACTCGGCTGCTTCCATCACCGCCCGCTGTTCGACGCCGGTGATCCCCGACGGCACGCAGATCACCATGCGGGGCTTGGCGAACCGCCGCTGGTGCACCCGGTGGATGAAGTAGCGCAGCATCTTCTCGCAGATCTCGAAGTCGGCGATGACCCCGTCCTTCAGCGGCCGGATGGCCTGGATGTGGCTCGGGGTCCGGCCGATCATCCGCTTGGCCTCGGCCCCGACGGCCAGCGGCCGGCCGTCTTTCACGTTGACGGCCACCACCGAGGGCTCGTTGAGCACGATGCCTCGACCGCGCACGTAGACCAGGGTGTTGGCGGTTCCGAGGTCGACCGCCATGTCTCGGCCGAGAAGCGAGAAACTGTTGTCGCGCATCAACGATGCACTCCTCCGTCAATATTGGATCGGGACTGCGGGTATCGGATCGGGACGGCGCGAGCGCGTGTCGCCCACACCTGGGCTCCGCCGCACTCGTGTCCGATGCAGGCGGCTTGTGCGTCTCAGGCTACGGGAATCGGCCGGCGGGCACAAGGGCGCCTCCAGGGGTTTCGCGGCTTCGCCGGAGGGGAGCCCCTGGTCAGGAGGTTGAGGCGCCCGGGCCGTTCAGTCCAGGGCCGGGAAGAAGATCCCGATCTCCCGGGCCGCGGCCTCCTCGGAGTCGGATCCGTGGATCAGGTTCTCCGCCACCTCGGTGGCCAGGTCGCCGCGGATGGTGCCGGGCGCGGCCTCGGCCGGGTCGGTGGACCCCATCAGGGTGCGGACCACCTTGTAGGCCTGACCGGGCCCCTCCACGACGAGCACCATCACCGGAGAGCGGGTGATGAATGCCACCACGTCCTCGAAGAACGGCTTCCCCTGGTGCTCGCCATAGTGGGCCCTGGCCACCGTAGAGGTGATCGTCCTCAATTCGCCGGCCACCAGGGTCAGGCCCTTGCGCTCCATCCGGCTGATGATCTCGCCCACCAGGCCGCGTTCCACGGCATCGGGCTTGCAGATGACCAGTGTTCGTCCCACGAGCGAGGCAGGCTAGCCGACCCCGGGGCCGCCCGGTCAGACCGCATCAGGGCGCAGCAGGCGCCGGGCGTCGGCCACCACGTACAACGAGCCGCACACCACGACCCGGTCGTCGGGACCGGCCCGGCCGACGGCCAGGGTGACCGCCTCCTCGGGCGAATCGGCCACCAGGGCGTCCATACCCAGGGCGGCGGCGGCGGCGGCGACCACCCCGGCGTCGAGCGCCCGCGGCGAATGGGGCGAGCAGGCCACCACCGAGCGGATGCCAGCGGTGAGCAGCGCCTCGAGCATGGCCGTCGGATCCCGGCCGGTCAGCATGCCCACCACGGCCTGCGACGCGCCCTCCACGGTGAACTCCTCGACCATCGACCGGGCCAGGACGATCATCCCGGCCACGTTGTGGGCGCCGTCGACCACCACCAGCGGACGCCGGCCGATCACCTCCAGCCGACCTGGGACCCGCACGCCCGACAGCGCCTGTTCGACCGTGTCCTCGGGCAGCGGGCTGCCGAAGAACGCTTCGGCCGCGGCCATGGCGCATGACGCGTTGTCGCCCTGGTGGGCGCCGTGCAACGGCACCAACAGCTCGCCGTAGGCGCTCCCCGGGGTCCGGACGTCGATCAGCCGCCCGCCCACGGCCAGCCGGTTGGCGGTGCAGGCAAAGTCCCGGTCGCGTGCCCACACCCCGGAGGCACCGACTTGCTCCGCGGCCCGCTCGAGCAGCGCCACCAGCGTCGGGTCGGTCTCCCCGATGACCACCTGGCTCCCCTGCTTGAAGATGCCGGACTTGTCGGTGGCGATGTCCTCGAGGGTCGGCCCGAGGACCTCGGTGTGGTCGAAGCTGATATTGGTGACCACGGCCACCCCCCCGTCCACCACGTTGGTGCAGTCCCACAGGCCGCCCAGCCCCACCTCCACCACCGCCGCGTCCACCGCCTCGTCGGCAAACCAGGCCAGCGCGGCCGCGGTCAGGAGCTCGAACCGGGTCGGGGGGTCGTCCATCAGTCGTTCGAGCCGCGCCAGCGACTCGAGTACCTCGACGAAAGCATCGTCGTCGATGGGCTCGTCGTTCCGGGAGATGCGCTCGTTCACCCGACTCAGGTTGGGACTCGTGTAGGTGCCGACACTCAGGCCGCGGGCGGCGAGCAGGGCGGTGACCATCGCCGCCGTCGATCCCTTGCCGTTGGTCCCGGTGATGTGGACCGACGGATAGGCCTCCTGGGGGTCGCCCAGCAGGCCCACCAGGGCGCGTATGCGCTCCAGGGTGGGGAGGGAGCGCCTCGACGGCATGTTCGACTCGAAGTCGATGTGTCCATCGAGCCATGCCAGGGCGTCGGGGAGGTCGTCGAAGCTCACGTGGGCACCCGGGTCCGTCCTCTGGGTGACCGGCACAGAAGTCGTGCCGGGCCCGGGCCTGTCCTTACGATGCAGCCCGGCGGCTCCGGGTCGCCTTGGCCGGCGTCGTGTTCAACGGCACCAGGGTGGGGTGCACCTTGTCGAGCACCACGGCCCGGTCCACGACGCATTTGGAGATGTCGGTGCGGCCGGGGAGGTCGTACATCACCTCGAGGAGGACCTCTTCGAGGATGGCCCGCAAGCCCCTGGCGCCGGTGCCCCGCAGCAGCGCCTGTTCGGCCACCGCCTCGAGGGCATCCTCGGTCAGTTCGAGCTCGACGTGGTCGAGCTCGAACACCCGCTTGTACTGGCGGGTGAGGGCGTTCTTCGGCTCCACCAGGATCCGGATGAGTGCGTCCTTGTAGAGGTGGGACACCGCGCTCACCACCGGGAGGCGCCCGATGAACTCGGGAATGAGCCCGAACTTCATGAGGTCTTCGGGGAGCACGTCACGGAGCAGCTCGGAGTCGTCCCGCTCGGACGCCTTGCGCACCTCGGCCCGGAACCCCATCCCCTTGCGGCCGATGCGGTTCTCGATGATCGTGTCGATACCGGCGAAGGCACCACCGCAAATGAACAGGATGTTGGTGGTGTCGATCTGGATGAACTCTTGGTGGGGATGCTTTCGGCCGCCCTGGGGCGGGACGGAGGCGGTGGTGCCCTCGAGGATCTTCAGGAGCGCCTGCTGGACGCCCTCACCGGACACGTCCCGGGTGATCGACGGGTTCTCCGACTTCCGGGCGATCTTGTCGATCTCGTCGATGTAGATGATCCCCGTCTCGGCCCGCTTGACGTCGTAGTCGGCGGCCTGGATGAGCTTGAGGAGGATGTTCTCCACGTCCTCCCCCACATAGCCGGCCTCGGTCAGGGCCGTTGCATCGGCAATGGCAAAGGGAACGTTGAGCATCCGGGCCAACGTCTGGGCGAGGAGGGTCTTGCCGCATCCGGTCGGGCCCAGCAACAAGATGTTCGACTTGGACAGTTCGACTTCGTTGTCGTGGGTCCCGTTGCTGCCCGCCTGCACCCGCTTGTAGTGGTTGTAGACGGCCACCGACAGGATCTTCTTGGCGTACTCCTGCCCGATCACATAGTCGTTCAGGAACTCGAAGATCTCCTTCGGCTTCGGAAGCTCTTCGAAGGAGAGCTCAGTGGTGTCGGCCAGCTCCTCGGCGATGATGTCGTTGCACAACTCGATGCACTCGTCGCAGATGTAGACGCCGGGCCCGGCGATCAGTTTCTTCACCTGCTTCTGCGACTTCCCGCAGAAACTGCATTTCACCAGATCGCCACCGTCTCCGAACTTCGCCACGTCGGTTTCCCCTTTGTCCTTCTGTCAGCGATCCCAGTTGCTCAGCCGTGCGTCATGCCCGATCTGCCTCGGCCGAACCTCGGCCATGTCCCCCACAACTCTAGCTGCTGGCCCCGCCACGGCCGGTACCCGTCATGGGACTACGCCGCCCCGACCGCTTCGATGCCGATCGAATCCCTGGCCGTGATGACCTCATCGATCAGTCCGTAGGTCACCGCCTCCTCGGCGGTCATGATGAAGTCACGATCAGTGTCCTTCGACACCCGCTCCACGGTCTGCCCGGTGTCGGTGGCCAACATCCCGTTCAGGAGATCGCGCATGCGGAGGATCTCCTTGGCCTGGAGCTCGATGTCGCTGGCCTGACCCTCGACACCGCCAAACGGCTGATGCAGCAGGATCCGCGCGTGGGGAAGGGCGAAGCGCTTCCCGCGGGTTCCGGCTCCGAGGAGCACGGCTGCGGCCGACGCCGCCTGGCCGAAGCAGAACGTGGACATGTCCGGCTTGATGTACTTCATGGTGTCGTAGATGGCGAACAGGGCGGTGATATCCCCGCCGGGCGAATTGATGTAGAGGTGGATGTCCTTGTCCGCTTCCTCTGACTCGAGGAAGAGCAGCTGGGCGCAGACCAGGTTGGCCACTGTGTCGTTGATCGGCGTGCCGAGGAAGATGATCCGCTCCCGCAGCAGCCGCGAGTACAGGTCGTAGTTGCGCTCACCGCGGCTGGTGGACTCGACCACCCACGGCACGCTGTAGGCCTGTGCGTCCATCTCCCTGATTCCCTCCGTAGCGCTCACTGCGGGCCCTCCTCGTCCTGGTTCACCGTCAGGTCATCCCGTGACACGGGGTTCCCGTCCTCATCGAGCAACTCGATGTTGTCGATCAGCCAACGCATCGCCTTGGACTTGCGTCGGTCCGAGCGTACCGCCGGAAGCCGCCCGGCCCGGTCCAATTGCTCGCGAACCTGGTCGACATCCATTTCCAGCTGGTCGCCCATGGCGGCCAGTTCCTTGTCGAGCTCCTCGTCGGTCACCTCGACCCCCTCCTCCTCGACCAGGGCCCGCAGCGCGAGGTCGACCTTCACGCTCTGCAGCGCCCCGGCCCGGAGCTCGTCGAGGAATTCCTGCTCGTTGCGGCCGGTGGCGCCGAGGAACTGGCCGAGGCTCATCCCCTGGCTGTCGAGGCGGTGGTTCAGGTCGTGGATGCGCTCGCGAAGCTCCTCGAGCACCAGCTGCTCGGGAATCTCCTCGGTGACCAGTTCGACCAGCGCCTCCGCCGTCTTCTGTTGGAGCGCCATCTGGGCCCGGACGACGTGGCGCCGGCGTAAGCCCTTCGAGATGTCAGCGGTCAGCTCCTCGACCGTGTCGAACTCGGACGCCTCCGATGCCCACTCGTCGGTTACCTCGGGAAGGACCAGCTGCTTCACGTCCTTCACCAGCACCCGGAACGAGACCGGCGGCTCCCCCGGACCATCGAAGGCGAAGATGTCACCCGTCTTCGCCCCACGGAGGTGGTCGTCGAGCTCCGGGGTCACCAGTCCGCTCCCGACCTCGTAGAGGAAGTCCTCGGCATCGAGGTCGTCGTCGCCGTCGCCGGCTCCCCCATTGCCGCCCTGCTTGCCGTGGAGGTCGATGGTGACCCGGTCTCCATCGACCACGGGGCGCGACACCTCCACCAGTTCGCCAGAGGTGGCCCGGAGGCGGTCGATCTGCGCGCTGATCTCGTCGTCGGTCACTTCGAGGTTCGGCAGCGTGACCACCAGGCCCTGGTAGCCGGGGATGGCCACGGTCGGCCGGACCAGGACCACCGCGTCGAAGGACACAGCTCCGGACTCCTCGCCCGAGGTGATGTCGATCTCGGGTTGGTCGATGGGGTCGACCTCGGTGTCGGTCACGGCGCGGGCGTAGAAGTCCGGAAGCGCCTCGCGGAGCGCCTCACCCCGCATCGCCGCCGCCCCACCCATGCGGGCCTCGATCACCCGCCGGGGGACCTTTCCGGGACGGAATCCCGGCACCTTGACATCCCGGGCCAGCCGGTTGATGACCGAGTCGAGGGCCTCGCTCATCTCCGTCTCTTCGATCTCGACGGACAGTCGGACCCTGTTGCCCTCCTCGGGCGCGGCGGTGGCTCGCATACGAATTGGTGAGTGTACTGGCAGCCGGGATGGCCGACCCTCCGCCGGCCGCCGGTCGACCATGTGCTCCGGAGTGGGAACCCGCCGTCGTCGGGCGGGTCACCGGATGGCCCTCAAATCATGAAGGGCATCGACTCGACCACCCGCCGGCCGATCCCGGCGTCGCCCCCGACGACCACCCGGCCCGAGTCCAGCGCCTCTGTCGCCCCCACCCGGCCGAATCCCAATCTCCAGAATGTCTCCTGATCCATGCTCAGCTCCACGACCGGGGCGTCGGCAGGAGGCGCAGGGGCCGGCCGGGCCCGGCCCTCGTCCATCGTCACCACGATCTGGCGACCGAGGGGCCCGGTCACGGTGAACAGCACCGTGGTCCCGTCCGGAGGTGCGACCCGCTTGCCGACCACGTAGGGCATGGTCCGTTCGCACCGGTCGAGGGCGCTCGCCTCGCCAGGCCCGTTGCGCCCGCCCGGCCGACCGACGGCCCGGCGGATGTCCTGTTCGTGCGCCCAGGTGTCGAGGACCCGGGTCTCCATGAACTGCCGGTAGGGCACCTCGCCCACCGGGCTCCAACCCACCGCGTCCCACTCGTCCTCCGACATGGCCGAGAGCGCCTCGATCCGTCGCCCGATGGTTGCTCCGAACTCGGCAAGGACCTCGGGCCCGGGCACCGGGCGTCGGGCGTCCACCCACCCCTCGTTCATCTCCCCGAATTCGTTGGCCACATGGGGCGGGACCTCGGCCAACCCGGGGGGTGCCGGGTCCCCCAGCAGCATGTGCTCGATCCCGATGAGATGGGACAGGTTGTCCTTCACGCTCCAACCCGGGCAATCCGTCGGGAGGTCCCACTCACCGCCGTCGAGCTGCTCGCACACGCCGGTCAGGGAGGCCCATACCTCTGCCAGCTGATCGACGACCGGCTCCCCGGGCGCCGCCGGTACGGTCACCGGGTGCCGCCGTCGGCCGGCTGGCGCCGAAGCATCGAGTCAGCGATCCTGGTGGGTCGTCGGTCAGCCCGGGAGCGTGGCCTCGATGGCGTCGATGACCTCGGGGGCCTCGGGGTCGACCATCGGCCGGAACCGATGCACCGTCTCGCCGGTCGGCGACACCAGGAACTTCTCGAAGTTCCACTGGATGTCCCCGGCTTCGCCGTCCGCGTCGGGAAAGGTCACCAGCTCCTCGTAGACCGGGTGCCGGCCGTCGCCGTTCACCTCGACCTTCTCGAACATCGGGAAGCTGACCCCGTAGGTGGTCGAGCAGAA
>DATBOO010000118.1:0-7652 GCA_036553725.1 Acidimicrobiales bacterium
GCCCTCGAGGAACACGCCGTCGACGTGCCGACCGGGCCCGACGAGCTCAGGGGGTGATCGTCACGACGACCGCCGGCGGAGCGCCCGCTTGAGTACCCCGTCGTAGGCTTCGAGGCCGTCACGGTACAGCCGCGCCTCCGGTCCGGCGGCGATCGCCACCCGCTCGGGGATGATCCCCCAGATGGGGACCTTCGAGTCCGTCCACCATCGGATCGCCTCGTCGAGATCGTTCGTGCCCAGACGGGCGGCGCAGATGACCACGCCGAAGGGCGTGCCGCGGCCGATCAGGTCGAGGGTGGCGGCCACCCGCGAGTACTCGACCCCACCCGCCCGGGTCGGTATCACCACCGCGTCGGCCCGCTCCACTGCGGCCCGGACCACCCGCTCGTCGCCGGGCGGGGTGTCCACCACCACCACCAGGCCGTCGCCTTTGGCCATGGCCCGGGCCACGGTCCGCTCCGAGGGGGCTTCGACCAGGTCCACCCCGGCGATCGGGCTCTCCTCGAGCCACTCCGCCGAAGAGGCCTGACGATCGGCGTCGACCAGCGTGACCGGGTCCCAGCCCCGATCGACGGCCGCGGCAGCCAGATAGACCGCCGTGGTGGTCTTCCCGACCCCACCTTTGACGTTGCCGACCACGATGTTCATGCAACCTCGCAATTCCGAGAGAGCCCGGTGTCAATCAGGCTGACGCCCGGGTGTGGGCGTGGACCCGACGATAGCCCAAGAAGTTCGCCCTCTGACCAGGAACAATGACCCGAATTGGACTTCTGCGCCCGGCGGATCGGCCGTACCTCCCGTCGCGGAGGTTGACAGTCTCCCGGAGTCACGGCGAGCATCTCGGATCTTGACTGCTCCCACGACTGAAACCCTGGGATTCAAGGGCTCAGGAGTCCACGGTCGCCACGGGGACCGTGGACTCACTGCCGTCACCGCCCATCGGGACTGCTGCACCGTCGGGTCCGGTCCCGGCCGACGGTGGCCCGGCGCGGCCCGGGTGCAGGTTCCGGGCGCTGTTGTGGCCCCGTCCGAGGACGAGGCCGCACGCCCGGCACCGGAACTCCCCGTCCTTGAGCTCGAGGCGGGGCTCGGCTTTCGTCCCGCAATCACTGCAGCGCTGGGTGGTGTTCTTGGCCGGAGGGACCACGATCTCCTCGCCGGCCTTCGTTGCCTGCCACTCCAGGGTCCGGCGGAACGGGGCCCAGTCGGCATCGGCGATGGACCGGTTGAGCCCGGCCGTGCGCCGTCCTCTCCGCCCCTGCCGGGCCATCTGCTTCACAGCCAGGTCCTCCACACCGATGGTGTCGAAGAAGGCGAGGAGTCCCCGGGCCGCCTTGTGGTGGACGTCGGACCGCTGGTTGGCCACGGTGGCCGAGGCGGACCGGGGATGGCCATCTGGTTGTGCTCAACCGAGTGGACGGTGTTGTTCGACGAGCGATAGGACATCGTATGGACCATCTCAGACGGGTGTCACAAGGCAGGATCTCCGACCCGAGCGGAACCCTGCCCCCCATAGCCAAAGCCGTGGGCATCCCGTCCCGCGCCCTCGCATCGTGACCCTCACCTTCTTCGACGCCACCGCGGTGGACGCGGTCGGGGCCGGCCGCTACGAGGCGGTCATCGACGAGTCGTGGAACCTGAGTCCTCTGCCCCAGGGCGGCATCGTCACCGCGCTGGCTCTGCGGGCGATGGCCGAGGTGCTGGGCCATCCCGCCCAGACGCTGCGGACGCTCCATACCGCGTTCGTCGCCCAGGTCGCCCACGGGCGGGTTTCGATCGACGTCGAGCTGCTGCGCACAGGGCGGTCGATGTCTCACCTCCGGGCGGAGGTCTCCAACCTCGAAGGAGGACGTGGCCATCTGACCACCGGTATCTTCGGAGCCGCCCGGCAGGGGTTCTCCTTCACCGATCTCGCTCCGCCGGCCGCCGTGCCCCGGCCCGACGACTGTCCCTCGTTTCGGGACCCGAGACCGGTCGACGACGACTCCGGATTCAGGCCGCTGCCGTTCTGGGAGCAGCACGTCGAGGGGAGACCGGCCCTGGGCCATGCCCCGTGGGAGGAGTACACCCCGGATCGTGCGGAGCGGGTGACCTGGTACCGGTTCGACCATCCCCCCTACCTGGCCGACGGCACCATCGACCCGCTGGCCCTCGTGGTGCTGGCCGACACCATGCCCGGCGCCGTGGGCGAAAAGGTCGGTCGCCGGGACCGGGCGTGGTTCGCCCCGAGTGTCGACCTCACCGTTCACCTCCTCGACGCCTGTCGCTCACCGTGGGTGCTGGCCCACAACCGGGCCCGCTTCGCCGGAGACGGGTACGCCTCCGCCGACATGGCGCTGTGGGACTGTGGTGACGACGGATCCGCACAGCCCCGCCTGGTCGCCTACGCCACCCAGCTCTTCCTCTTCACGTTCGTTTGACCGTCCCGCGCTCCTGGGTCGGCATGGTCTGCACCGCCGCCAGCGGATAGGGGGGCTGGTCGCCCCGGGCCTCGACGAAGTCCGCCGGGGTGCAACCGAGCGCCGTCATCGCCGCCTCCGTGTACTGCGACGTCGGGGGCAGCACCGGTGGCGCGGTCTCGGGTGCGCCCATCCGCAGGGTGGAGGTCAGGTTGCCCACGGCCTGGCGCCGCCATGCGGAGATATCGGTTGAATGGATCCCGAACCGCTCCTCGAGGAACCGGATCTGCGAGGTGTGGTCGAAGGTTTCGGACGAGACGTAACCGCCGCGGCTGAACGGCGAGACGACCAGCATCGGGACCCTGAAGCCCAGGCCCAAGGGACCCGCCACCCCGCTCGCCGTTGCCGGCAGAGGGTTGACGGTCAGGTACTCGCCCGGGGTGCCGGCGGGAGCGACCGGGGGCGGGACATGGTCGAAGAAGCCGTCGTTCTCGTCGTACATCACGAAAAGCACCGTCTTCGACCACACCGCCGGGTTGGCTGTCAGCGCCTGGAGCACCTGATCGATGAACCAGGCCCCCAGGGCCGGAGGGGCCGGCGGGTGCTCGTCATACCCGAGGGGAGGGATGATCCACGAGACGCTCGGCAAGGTCCCGGACTTGACGTCCTGGGCGAAGTCGTCGGGGAAGGTCGGGAGGAACGCCTTCTTGTAGAGCGGCGAGGTCGGACTCGAGTACTGAGAGAAGTACGGGAGGATGGCGTCCGAGATGAGCATCACCTCCGGGCTGTCCACCCGGTAGGCCGCGCCGGGCGGCGAATAGGTCTTCCACGACACGCCCGCGTCCTCCAGCAGCTCGGGCACCGTCGTCCAATTCACGCTGAACTTGGCCGCCGCTGACGGGTTGGTGATGAGCACGGGGCCGCCATGCCGGCCCCCGGGATCGATGGTGCCGGAGATGGACATCAACCGGTTGGGATGGGTCGGGCCCATGATCGAGCAGTGGTACCCGTCGCAGATGGTGAAGGCGTCGGCCAGGGCGTAGTGGAAGGGGAGGTCGGCGCGGGTGTGGTAGCCCATGGTCAACAGCCCGTAGTCGGGCCCTTCGTAGCTGGTTGATGTGTGGGTCTCTACGAAGGCATCCATGGCGCCGCCGTTGCGACAGAGATGCTGGGCCAGCCAGAAGTGGTTCAGGTCGTGGGTGCATTCGCCCAGGCCGGTCGAGGTGTCCAGGTGGAAGGGGAGCTGCCTCCCGACCGGTGACCGGGTGGTGTTGGCCGGAAACGGCTGGGAGAAGGCACCGAGGTTGCCCCCGGAATGGTCGTCGAAGCCCCGCACCCCCTTGTAGGACCCGAAGTAGTGGTCGAACGACCGGTTCTCCTGCATCAGGAACACCACGTGTTCGACGGCACCCAGGTCGGAGCCGGCCGGGAGGGTCGAGGCGGCGTTCTGGACGGTGGCCGACGATCCGCACGCCGCGGCCAGTGCTCCAGTGCCCACGGCCAGCGCCCCCCCGAGGAACTGTCGGCGGTCGAGCCGGGCGCCACCGGTGTCTCTGGCTGGGATTCTGCCCATCATCGCCCCCCCGGGCTCGGCGGCACGTCCAAGGCGCGTGCCGGCTCCCCGGAGTGTTGTCCGAAAGTGAACGATGTGCAAACGTCGCGACAGCGGATGTCCGGTCGCGGAAGCAGTGGTCCACCGGACACCGGTCACACTTTTCCGTTCCGTTTCGTCAAGTGGGTTGAGGCATTCCGCCCACCAAGCGAAAAGAGACAGCCATGCCCGTACAAGTGACGACAATCATGATCGGTGTCAGGGACCTGGCCCGCTCGAGGCAGTTCTACGCCGAGGGATTGGGCTGCGCCGTCGACCAGGACCACCCCAACTTCGTCTTGCTCGACCTGGGCGGCGGATCGTCGTCGCTGGCCCTCTACGAGTGGGATGCCGCCGCCCAGGATGCGGGCGTGTCCTCGGAGGGCTCCGGCTTCCGCGGTGTCTCGTTCCATTTCATCGTCCAGTCGAGCGAGGCGGTGGACGAGGTCATGGAGAATGCGGTCGCCGCCGGTGGCGGCCGCGTGGAGGAGGCGGCCGGATCCCAGTGGGGCGGCTACTGCGGGTACTTCAGCGACCCGGACGGCTATCTGTGGAAGGTGGCCTCCAACTCCTGACCCTGACGAGGCCCCGGAAGGGCCCCGGCCCGGTCAGCGCGTCCTGGACGGGCCCCGGGTCTCCCGTGTATTGTCAGTTCTACTGTCACTATCCGAAGGGACCGGTCCACCAGATGACCACCTCGACCGACGCGGGCGGGCGTACCGCTCGAGCGGACATGCCGGTGAAGGAGGGGCTCCGCAACGTCCGTTACGGCGAGGTGCTGCTCCTCCGCCAGGACGACGGCACCTTCACGGCCGAGGTGTGGAACACACTCGGCATCAACGACTGCCCGCAGGCGGAGTGGGAGGCGCTCGACGCCGCAGTGATCGCCGAGGAGCGGGGGGCGTTGATGGCGATACTGAACGGTCCCCGGTTCTGGGTGCTGGACTCGATCAGGTCGAACATCCGGGCCGGGGCGCCGGAGACCACATTCGGCGCGCTCGGAATGTTTCGGGCCGCGGTCATCGACTTCGGCACCGAGCCGCCGGTCCTCGGGGCCTACATCGACCGGTCGATCGTCCGGGAGACGGTGTTCGGATTCGCCAAGGGCTCCGAGGTCTACGAGCTCGTCACGCCGGCCGGCATCCGCTACGTCATGCAGGCGTACTCGCAGATCATCGACAAGGCACTGACCATCGAGGACCTTCCGGGCCTGGGCACCCGGATCAAACCCCCGGCGGGATGGAGCTACCAGATCCGGAGGCTCGCGGCCGACCTCGAGGTGTTGAGCACCGACGGCGTAGCGACCGTGGTGCAGGACGAGCTCCAGAACACCTACCAGCGCATCGAAGCGCCCTGACCGAGGCTCTGGATCACAGGCGGTTCGACCGGGCCAGACCCGCGAACCAGCTCGCGCTCGGCTTGGCCTTCCGCTCGAACGTGGTCCGGTCCACCGCATGGAGGCCGAGCTTCGGGCCGAACCCCATGTTCCACTCGAAGTTGTCGAGAAGGCTCCACACGAAGTAGCCGCGCACGTCGACGCCCTCCGCCATGCAGGCGTGGACGCCACGCAACGCCGCATCGAGGTAGGCAATCCTCTCGGTGTCGTCCTCAGTGGCGATGCCGCTCTCGGTGACCAGCACGGGCAGGCCGGTGAACGCCGCGGTGCGCCGCACGCAATGGGCAACGGCCTGGGGCCAGTTCTCGATACCCATCTGGGTCTGTGCCACCGACGGGTCGTCCGGGACCACCCCCTCCGGCCCGAAGTGCATCCGGGTGTACGCCTGGACGCCGACGAAGTCGTCGCCTTCCGCCGCCCGCAAGAAGGTGTCCTCGAGGATCTCCTCCGCCATGTCGCGGGTGACCTCGCCGCCCTCGTCGGCCACGATCTCGGCCATCGACAGCGTGAGCCCGATCGGGTAGGTGCCGGGCCCGGATCGGAGGGCATCCACGCAGAGGCGGTGGGCGCGCACCATGGCCTCGTTCACCGCCAGGTGGCGAGCCAGGTCGTCCTTGACCCCCGGCGGGTAGTCCCCGATGGTGTAGCCCATGGCCCCGATCACATTGGGCTCGTTGATGGTGCAGGCCCAGCCGATCAGGTCCCCCAGGTGTGCGGCGGCACGTTCGGCGAACCGGGCAAAGCGCTCAGGTGCGTCCGGGGCCTCGAAGGACCCCCGGGCGGCCAACCAGGACGGGCTGGTGAAGTGGTGGAACGTGACCACCGGGACGATGCCCCGCGCGTGGCATCCGGCGCACATCCGGCGGTAGTGATCCACGGCCGCCACCGAGAATTCCCCCTCGGCCGGCTCGATCCGGCTCCATTCGAGCGAGAACCGGTAGGCACCGAGACCCATCCCCGCCACCAGTTCGAGGTCCTCCGGCCACCGGTGGTAGGAGTCACAGGCGTCCCCGCTCGACTCGGCGCAGCGCGAGCCCGGCGCATGCTCGAACTTCCACCAGTCGTTGTTCGTGTTGCCGCCCTCGATCTGGTGGGCCGCCCCCGCCGCCCCCCAGAGGAACCCCTGCGGAAAGTCGAGCGATCCGTCTCCGACGGTGGTCATGGCCGTTCACCGTACCGGCAGCCGGGGAGCGACGCCCGGCCCGGCCCGGTTGCCGTCCAGCTCAACCGCCCACCTGCCGCAACCGGCCGTCCAGGGCCTCGGCCTCGATGTCCAGTCGCCGCAGGAGCCCGGGCACGATCCGACGCTCGGCCAGACGGCCGATGGCCGGCACCGCCACGACCAGCTCGCCGTCGAGACGCCGGACGCTGCCGCTCCCGTCCGCGGTGAGGATGAAGTCGGCGGCACCGTGCAGTCTCCTGGGGTCCTTTTCGGCCTCGAAGGTGAGGGCGCCGGTACCCGCCGACCGGTCCACCCGCATCTCCTGGACCCAGGCCAGCCGGTCGGATCCGATCAGTCGATGGGCGATCGGGTCGAGGCTTCCCACGAACTCGTAGCGCAGCCGCAACACGGCGGACTCGGCATCCTCCTGGTGCTCGAGCACCTCGGGCCGCCCCAGGTCGGGAAGGTCGAGGCTGAGGGAGAAGGCAGGATCGCACAGGAGGGCGGAGACGGCCTGCACCGACCCGTCGAATCGGTGCTCTGCGTGGAACCGCACGGCCTGATCTTGTCACGGCGGGGGTGAGCCGGGACGTCCCGACCGACCGCAGGCGCCTGCCCGGTCACGAGAACTCGAACACCCCGGCATCGAGGACGACCTCGCCGCGCTGGGTCTCGGTCCGGAACCGGGCCGTCTCCCCCTCGACCCACATCGAGACCGTGAGGGTGTCCCCCGGGTAGGTGGGGCGGGAGAAGCGGCCCCGCATGGCGCGGAAGCGGGCCGGGTCCGAGGAGCACAGCGTGTGCAGCAGGGCCCGACCGGTGAAACCGTAGGTGCAGAGCCCGTGGAGGATGGGCCGGTCGAAGCCGGAGCGCCGGGCGAAGGCGGGGTCCGAGTGCAGCGGGTTGCGGTCACCCGAGAGTCGGTACAGGAGGGCCTGGTCCGCCCGGGTGGGATAGGCGACCACGTGGTCAGGACGGCGAGCGGGGAAGGGTGCCGGGGCCGACGACGGCCCGCGTTCTCCGCCGAAACCCCCCTCCCCCCTGATGAACAATCCGCTGGTGATGCGAAAGCGCGGCTGGCCCGTCCCCGCGTCCACCGACGTC
>DATBOO010000138.1:0-2696 GCA_036553725.1 Acidimicrobiales bacterium
GCGGGACCGGGTGCTGTCCATCGTCCCCATGTTCCATGCCAACGCCTGGGGGACCCCCTACGGGGGATTCCTGACCGGGGCCGACCTGGTCATGCCCCAGATGTACCTGCAGGCAGAGCCGTTGGTGGCGACCATCGCCCGGCACCGGCCCACGCTTTCGGCCGGGGTGCCCACCATCTGGAGCGACCTGCTCCGCTATGCGCAGACCCACGAGGTCGACCTCTCGTCGCTCCGGATGATCACCGCCGGGGGGGCTGCCGTCCCGCGGCTGCTGATGGAGCGGTTCCGGGACGAGCTGGACATCGAGATGATCCAGGGGTGGGGCATGACCGAGACCAGCCCGCTGTGCTCCCTGGCCCTGCCGCCGCGGGGCATCCCGCCCGAGGAGGAGATGGACTGGCGGGCCAAGACAGGCCGGATCGTCCCCGGCGTCGAGGTGCGGGTGGTCGGTGAGGACGGAACCGTCCTACCCAACGACGGGGTGTCGGTCGGGGAGTTCGAGGCCCGGGGCCCTTGGATCACCGGCTCCTACTACGGCGACCCGACGCCGGAGCGGTTCCACGACGGCTGGCTCCGGACCGGGGACATCGGCTCCCTCGACAACCGGGGCTTCATGCAGATCAGCGACCGGACCAAGGACGTGATCAAGTCGGGGGGGGAGTGGATCTCGTCGGTGGAGCTGGAGAATGAGGTGATGGCCCACCCCGGCGTTCTGGAGGCTGCGGTGATCGCCGTGCCGGACGAGCGGTGGAGCGAGCGGCCCCTGGTGGCGGTCGTGGTCGAGGGGGATGCCCCGCCCTCTGCCGACCAGCTGGTCGAATTCCTGACCGGCCGGGTGAGCCGGTGGTGGCTTCCCGAGCGGTGGGCGTTCATCGCCGAGGTTCCCAAGACCAGCGTCGGCAAGTTCGACAAGAAGCGGCTCCGGTCCCAGTACGCCGACGGCGCCCTCGAGGTGGTCGAGGTCGAGATCCAGACCGGGCGCTGAACCGGGTGGCCGGCGACCTCGCCGAGATCGCGGCGCGCCTGTCGGGGATCGGGGAGCAGTTGGCCGATCTGGCCCTCGACCGGCTCCGTGAGGTGGCCGACTCGGTGCGGGCCGGGGGCGATCTCGATCCGGAGTTGGCCGCCGAGGAGAGGCGGATCACCCGGGCCCGCCGTTCGGTGGAGAAGGCGGCGTCGCTCCTGGGCGGGGCGGCGGCCGGACCGGCCGTCGACGAGTCCCCCTGAAGGGCCACCAGATTGCTGCGGTTCGAATCTTGAAGACCCCGGGGAGGGTGGCCGCAGATCGGTCAGGCCGTGAGGGCCTTCACCCTGGGTCGGATCGAGGCCAGGTACACGATGGCCAGGATGAGTCCCAAGGGGCCGGTGAAGATCCAAGCCAGCACGATCAGGGCAATCCAAAGCCCCTTCGAAGAACCCGCCGCAGCGAAGGCGCCGGCCGGCCGTGAAATCGCATCGGCAATGGCCCAGATGCCGACTCCCAGAGATACCAGCATGACGGCCAAGATGAGCAAGCCCTGGACGCCGAAGATCTCGCCGGTCATCGCCACACCTCCCATGGGAACGGCACGACACTATCGCCATCGGCGTGTCCCGCCCCGATCGCTCGGTAGGTGGGGTGCTCATTGCCAGGTCGACACCGAACCGGTCGCCCAGGCGCTTCCGGGATTCGGGTGTCCTCGGCCGGGAGGTTTCGGGCCACGAAGGACGACTATGTCGCGTGGGTTGATCGAGGAACTCGACAAATTCGAGACGTCACGGTCTCGATGGAGCATCACACCGCGAACATGGATCTGGAGAGGGTCCTGGCCCTACGGGGCCAGGCCGTAGGCAACGACGATCTCGGCACGCTCGCCCAACGACCACCGGACAGCGATGATCCACTACGCCGGCTACACCAATGATCTTCCCGGCGAGATCGTGCGCCTGGCCGGGGCGCTGGACATCACCATGACTCCAGACCGTGCTCAAGAACTCGCCGCCGAGGCGACGCTGGAGCAGATGCGTGACCGGGCCGATCAGCTCCTCCCCAACGCCGGTGCGATCTGGTCGGACGACCGAGCGTTCTTCCGGGCCGGCAGTTTCGGCGAGTGGCGCTCCCGGGTGAATGACGACGATCTTGCCGAGTACGACCGGACCGTCGAAGGGATGGTGTCACCCGAACTCGCCACCTGGGCCCATCACGGCCGAATCGCATCTGGCGTCGATCCCGCCGAGGTCTGAATACCGAACTTCGACCGATCCTTCTGCCTGAAGTCGCCGGGTCGCCTCCCTGGGACCGACCATGAATCTGTACTTCTGTCCTGTGATGGCGCCCAAAAAGGGCCTTCAGGTGGCCGCCATTCCCGTCATGGGGGCGTTGAGCGGTTGCCCACCCACACTTCCGGAGAACCCGGCGTCACCGAAGGAGAAGATGCCGCCGTCGGTGGCGACCAGCCAATAGCCCCCGCCGTCGGGTGTCGACGACATGCCGACGACCGGCCGGTTGAGCGGATGACCGCCCTGGCTGCCATGGAACGCTGCGCTTCCGAAGGAGAAGACGCCCCCGTCGGTGGCGACGAGCCAGTAGCCCCCGCCGTCGGGGGTAGCGGCCATGCCGACGATCGGCTTGTTCAAGAGGATGTTTCCGGTCGACCCGTGGAAGCCGGCATCACCGAAGGAGAAGATGCCGCCGTCGGTGGCGACCAGCCAATAGC